>CAUQIP010000013.1:0-45178 GCA_963518235.1 uncultured Streptococcus sp.
TCGGCCTCATCCTCTCTATCATCTTTTCACTCATTTATGCACCAAATACCTACGCTCCACTAAGTTCCGACTCTCTCATCGGCCAAGTGATGACCCAACATCAGATTCACGGTGCCCTGGTCTTGCTCTACTGCACACTGATCTGGGCAGTCATCGGTATTCTCTTCAACTTTGGCAAGCGATTATTCAGCCGTGACTGGAGCTTGCTCCGTGCAACTCTGACCCATTTCTTCCTTATGCTAGTAGGCTTTATCCCATTAGCAACCCTAGCAGGTTGGTTCCCCTTCCACTGGTTCTTCTATCTCCAGCTCATTATCGAGTTTGCGATTGTCTACCTCATTATTTGGACTATTCTCTATAAAAGAGAAGCTAGAAAAGTGAATCATATCAATCAACTCTTGGAGCATAGAAAGTAAGAGTTCTGATAGAATTGCCTAGGATAGTAAAAAGAGGCTGGGACAAAAAGATTTTGATTTTGGGAATTCTTTATTATAAAATTTTAATACTCTTCGAAAACCAAATTCAAACCACGTCAGCTTCGCCTTGCCGTACTCAAGTACAGCCTACGGCTAGCTTCCTAGTTTGCTCTTTGATTTTCATTGAGTATAAAATCGATAGGTTAGACAAAAAAACGAACAAAACAGAATTCTAAGTTTCAGATAACTCGTTTTGTTCGTTTTTTATATTTAAGGTTAGACTTTTGTCCCAGCCTCTTCCAACTCATACAAATCTGCGATAATCGCTGCGACATGTTTGATATCTTCCAGCATACCTCGCATTTCAAAGTCAGCCAATACAGGGAAACCAAAACGTTGACTGTATTGCTTGGCTGTCAGGCAGTATTGGTTATTAAAGTTACGATTTCCTGAACCAACCACACCAAAACACTTACTAGCATTGTCACCATAGGCGATAAAATCCCCAACGGGTGTCGTCAAAATCTCAACATCTCCGTTGTCCACGCCATTTCCACCTTCTAGGTAGGTCGGCAAAAAAGTGACATAAGGATGATCCATTTCATAGAAATCTTGGCCTTCTTTGACCAAATCTTTGATATGAATCTTTTGGACCTCAATCCCCTCGTACTGGGACAAGAGATAGTCTTTCAAGCGTGTCACAAAACTCTCAGTATTCCCGCTCAGACTAATATAAACTAAAGAAATTGTCTTCATATGTACCTCCATGATTTTATGTATAATCGAAAAATAACTACCAAGATTGTATCTTGATAGTTATTTTTTGTCAATACTTAGGCAAGATCTTCTGTTTCCTCTTCTTCAGCCAAGGCTTTTTGTTGACGCCACATCTTATAAAAGACAAGGGCTAGGAAGAGAATATTGATGACGATATAGAAAATGCTGACAGCTTTTGAACCAATACCCATTGTCAAACGCATGCTCTCATCTTGAACTAACTGCAAAGCGTCTTGGAAACCAACATAGCCATAAATCGAACCAATAATAGCTAACAAAACATAGCCAACGTAAGTATAGTTTGCATATTGCAAATTCTTACGAATAAGGAAGACAATGGCTACTACAACTAAAATAGCAGATAGCACAATCAAGGCAATGTTAAAAATAGAATGAGATACTTCTGCTACTCTATAAGTGTAATTAAACTGGTCTTCTAATTGCTGAGCACTGAGCCCTGCAGCCTGTTTCTGAGCGGCACGAAGGGCTTCTTTGCTAGGCAAGGGACTCAAAATTCCAAACAGAGACATAGCTGAAATAAGAGCAGATAAGATTAGCAAGACCCATAGATAAATCGGTTTCTTTTTCATGATAGAACCTCCTGATGTTATTATTGATATTATAGCACCTTTTGTAAGGGAATACAAGTCTTATAGTATAGTTTCTACCTGTTTTCGGTAGGCTTTGGGAGACTTTCCGCACAATTTTCGGAACACTTTATAGAAATATCCAACGTTACTGTAACCAACAGCATAACAAATATCTTCGATACTGTCACTGGTTGAAAGTAAGAGTTGCTGGGCAGCCTTAATGCGTTGTTTATTTAGTAACTCTGCGAAACTTGACTTGATACCTTCAAATTCCGAAATACCTGACTATTAACATCTTATAAACTACTAATTAACTTCGATGCTGTGTCCCATTTACAATCCCATCAAACCGTGGTAAAATGAGAATTATGAAAAATTTATCAGGAGACAATTCATGAAAAAATCTATCTTAACCACACTGCTTTTTGCAGTTCTTTACTTCCTCTGCATGGGGATTGGTGTCCTTTTGGGCAATCTCTTTGACCAAACTGGAAACATGTTTTATGCGCCTGCTTTTACTGCCCTTGTCGGCGGTAGCGTCTATATGATTCTGGTCGCAAAAGTTCCGCGTTTTGGAGCCATTACCACTATCGGCCTTGTTATTGCCCTCTTTTTCTTGGGAACTAAACACGGTGCCGGTGCCTTCCTTCCTGGAATTATCTGTGGCCTCCTAGCAGATGGATTAGCTAGCCTAGGAAAATACAAGGACCAAACAAAGAACTTTCTTTCTTTCGTTATTTTCGCTTTTAGCTCAACTGGTCCAATCTTACTTATGTGGATTACTCCCAAAGCCTATATGGCTACCCTTCTAGCAAGAGGAAAATCCCAAGAATATATCGACCGTATCATGGTCGCACCAAATTCTGGAACCATCCTTCTATTTGTCGCAAGTGTTGTCATCGGAGCCCTAGTTGGTGCTTTGATTGGACAAGCCTTGAGTAAAAAATTTGCACAGAAAATCTGATTACTAAAAAAGAGCCGCACGGCTCTTTTTTATTTATGGCTCAAGACTTAGTCAAGAAGTCTCCCAAGAATTGATACTCTTCGAAAATCAAATTCAAACCACGTCAACGTCGCCTTGCCGTAGGTAGGGTTACTGACTTCGTCAGTCTTATCTACAACCTCAAAGCAGTACTTTGAGCAACCTGCGGCTAGTTTCCTACTTTGCTCTTTGATTTTCATTGAGTATGAATTTAAAGATAATCAAAATGATAATGATGGTTGCCAAAATGGTCACATCGTGATTGTAGCGGTTAAATCCATAAGCGATGGCTACGTTACCGATACCACCAGCTCCAACTGCCCCCGCCATGGCTGTTTCCCCAACAAGGGAAATCAAGGTCACAGTCGTCACACGGATCAAATCTGGAAGACCTTCTAGTAATTCTGAGCTTCCTGGGTTAAAATTTTTTACCTGAAAAACTTCTTTTTTCTAAGGATAAAATCAACCCTATCACACTCACTACCAAAAAGACCCACCAACAAAGCCTGATATCTTGCAAAGCTAAGAAGGAAAATACAGACATCCCCAAGGGTAATGTTAGGGAAAAAATCATACTCAAGAGATTATTACTTCTAGCTAACACATCCGCACTCAAATTAGACAGTAACAGAGTATCTAATTTAGGCATTGATTTCGACATCAAATACATGACAAAGGCTAAGCAGGCAACACCTACTAGAGGAGAAAACTCTAAAATATTAGCAGTAGCCAACAAGACAAACAGAATTGCATTAAGCGATAACAAGCTTGAAAAAGACAATTTACCAAAATAATCATGGGGAGTTAGGCTACCAAGAATAGCTCCTCCCAAGCTAACACATTCAATTAAAAATAGGGATTGAGCATAGCTGAGATGATAGATAGTATGGTCTAATAAGTAAAAGTGATAAATACCTCCAACAGCTCCTCCCAAAGTATTCATCACCAAAATGACAAGGATCATTTTAAGCAATGATTGACTTTCTCTCTGTCTAAAGATAGCATCCATGTCCACATAGATTGCCTTAACTTGTTGAAGTAAACTAATCGACTTATCCTCTACCTTTACAGACAAATGGGTCAATTCTCTTCTATTTTTGAACAAAATAAGAGAAGATAGTAAAAAGAAGCCAGCATTTACAATTGCGACAAAAGAAAAATTTTGATGACTGGTTGTGAGTAACCATACTCCTAAGGCTTGACCTCCTAGATTTGATAAATAGGAAACAAACTGAGTAAAGGAATAGGCTTCATAGAGCTTATCTTCCGAAATATTATGCTGGATAATCGGCATACGAAGGCCTGCTGTATAATCTGATAAAATATCCGAACAGATATTAACCATACAGATAAAAGCAAACGTTACGAAGTTCTGGTCTTGAATCACACTAGCAATCAAAAGAAATAGGAGACTTTGCACACAACCAACCCAGATAATTGTCCCTGCTTTATTCCGAGTATGATCAGCCTTAATCCCAACATAAAAAGTAAATAGGAAAGGTAAAATCGTAATCATGTTCGCCATAAATACTGCTATATTTTTAAAGGGTAGACTCGCAGCATAAACGATAAATACCAGATTATAAATATAAGCTCCACTTGAGCTCAAAAACCTCGATAAGGTAAGTATCCTAAATAAATGATGTTTGAAAAATAGGTTCATAACAGACCTCTCTCATATTTCATACTCTTCGAAAATCAAATTCAAACCACGTCAGCTTCGCCTTGCCGTACTCCAGTACTGTCTGTGGCTAGCTTCCTAGTTTGCTTTTTGATTTTCATTGAGTGTCAAATAGTATTCTATTGAAACCAGTGTAACAAAAAAAGCGGGAGTCCCCACTTTTTTGTAATATATTTTTTCTGAAAATAGAAACTCTAGCGTCTAGAAACTACTAATTATCAATCCATCTACAAGGCTATTTATTTTTCATCAGTCGATGTAATTGGAATATATTACAAATCTTTATTTGAAAGCTGGTTTGCAAAATAGTTTTCATAGTATCTTGCACCATCTATATACTCTAAATCTTGTAAGATTGTAATGCCTCTCTGGATTTTTTCAAGACCCTTATTTTCTACTTTAAAAATAGTATCATAATGCCCTGTAGCAATCATATAAATGATTTTCAGATAAGCTTGAGATTCTGGCAATTCTCGTTTTTCGATCTGAAAGATAAAATAGTCTGCTTTTAATTTATCCTTTTCCTCTATCGCTTTAAAGAGTCCATTAATCAAAATGGTATCGATACCGACTTTGTTACTAGGTAAAGAGCCTAATAAATCCGTCTTTTGTAACATCTCCCTAGAATATTTAAAATAGAGGGGCAGAGGAAACAAAGTAGAAATCGTTGAAAATAGTTCCAATTCATAATTTCCCCAAATATCAATAGTAAAAAAATAATCATAGAGAAAAGTTAGTTCTTCATCCGTTGCTCTTATTTCTGAATCAAAAAACACAAGAAGGCTTTTGATACGAATCATTTGTAAAAGATAGCTTTTTTCACCACTTGATCTATACTTTTGAGTCGTCTCTTCATACAAGGATTGGAGAGAATCAATCCCTTCTCTGTCATATAGATCCCAGAGATTTTCTTGAAAAGCCAGGGCCTTTTTCTGAGAAAAACCACGTACCAAGTACATAAATTCATTCAAATCAGAGTGGATGTTATCTAAGGCAGTAATCAATTTCATAGATGATAGGTCTGCTTCTCCACGCTCAAATTTGCTCAGCATGGAATAAGTAAACTCTCCTCCCGTCGCCTCCTGTAGAGATACATTCCGACTCTTTCTCAATTCTTTAAAAACTTCTCCCAGATTTTGCATATTGACTCCCCACAATTCTTAACTCTCTTACTCATAAAAGTAACGGTTGATAGCAATCAGTACAGAAAATTTCAAGTCTTAACTATAACGACAACTCCTATGAATGATGTACAGATTGCCTAGATCTTTTTATTTATGGCTCAATTTCTTGGTCAAGAAGTCTCCCAAGAATTGGATTGCAAAGATAATCAAAATGATAATGATAGTTGCCAAGATGGTCACATCGTGATTGTAGCGGTTAAATCCATAAGCGATGGCTACGTTACCGATACCACCAGCTCCAACCGCTCCGGCCATAGCTGTTTCCCCAACAAGGGAAATCAAGGTTACAGTCGTCACACGAATCAAATCTGGAAGGCCTTCTGATAGGTAAACACCTACGATATCCCAGAATGTCGCTCCGCTAGCTTGAGCCGCCTCAATGACACCACCATCTAGCTCAGCCAATACCACCTGTACTTGACGGGCAAAGAAGGCAAAGACTGCAAAAGATAGGGGTACGATAGCCGCATTTGGCCCGATACTTGTCCCTACGATTAGGTGTGAGAAGGGTGACAAGACTGCCAAGAGAATGATAAATGGCACCGCACGGAAAATAGAGGTAATCTTATCCAAAATCCAAAAGACGACCTTATTTTCCAAAACACCACCTGGCGCTGTCAAGACAAGGAAGAGACCTGCCACCAGCCCCAAGAACCCTCCAATGATAAAGGAAAGAACTGTCATATAAAGGGTTAGGTAGATGGCTGTTCCCCAGCCTGCCTGACCAGCCCAACCCATTTTATAGACATTTGGTAAATAGGTTTGAATCAATGATTCCATCTTACTGTCCTCCCTTCAATACTTTTAGCTGTACGCCTGCTTGACGAATGGCTTCTTGGGCACCTGCTAGCGCTGCTTTTTCACCTGACAAGACCACAACTAATTCTCCAACAGGAGTTCCATCGAGGATTTCGATATTTCCATAGAGGATATTAGCTGTTACTTGGTAATGCTTGTACAATTCATTCAAAAGTGGCTCGTCTGTCGAAGCACCTGCATACTTGAGTTGCACTAAAAGACTGTTTTCAGACAGATGTTGCACAATTTCTTGCTTCTCGATTTTGACCATGGCTTCGTCAATACCTGTAGCTGTTGAGATAAAGTCCTGGGTCAAGGGTTGTTGAGGGCCTGAGAAGATTTCAAGGACGCTGCCCTCTTCAATCAAATGCCCGTCCTGCATGACTGCCACACGGTTGGCAATGTCTTTGACAATCTGCATTTCATGCGTAATCAAGACAACGGTCAAGCCTAATTTTTGGTTCAAATCTTGCAACAAGGCCAAAATTTGCTTGGTTGTCTTAGGGTCAAGGGCAGAAGTTGATTCGTCTGAAATCAAGATTTTTGGATCATTTGCCAAGGCACGCGCAATGGCTACACGCTGTTTTTGCCCTCCAGATAGTTGTGAAGGGTAGTTTTCAGCACGGTCCGCCAAGCCAACCAAGTCCAACAACTTAGCAACTTTAGCCTTCTTTTCTTCCTTGCTGAGTCCAGAGTGTTTGAGGGCAAAGGCTACATTCTCCTCTGCTGTCTTTTGACTCATCAGGTTAAAATGCTGGAAAATCATTCCGATATCCTGACGTTTACGACGCAACTGCTCTGCCGTCAAGGTCACCTTGCCATCAAAAATCACATCGTCATCAATGGTAATTTTGCCTGCAGATGGCTTTTGCAAGAGATTAATCACCCGTACAAGGGTTGATTTCCCTGCTCCAGAATATCCAACGATTCCGTAGATATCCCCTTCTTGGATGTGAATGGTCACATCCTTGACCGCTGTGATGGTTCTCTTCTTCTGATGAAAAGTCACATCGATCTGATCTAACTTGATAATATCTCTACTCATAGCTTCTAATCAGCTCCTCTACTAATTCAATATGGGTGTAGTAATCGGCGATTCGCACGTTCTCATCTCCACCGTGGTCTCGACTGTTGGCATTTCCTAGACCGAAGGCCACCATTGGCACCTCTAGGGCATCAAAGACCGTATGCATAGGCCCTGTCCCAGCTGTAGTCGGCAAGACTGAAACGCCCTGTGGATAGAATTTCTTGGCCAACTCGATCACATTGAGAATGGCTGGCGCGCTCATATCGCTTCGATAGCTCATCTCTCCCAAGGTATAGTATAATTCTACCTTATCAAAGCCATTTTTGTCTAGCTGTTTCCGAATTTTTTCCAGAACATCATGCGGTTCTAGACCAGGAACCAAACGAACCTCTAGCTTGGCACTGGCTTCTGCAGGTAATATCGTTTTGACTCCTTGTCCTTGGTAACCTGACTGAATCCCTTCGATATTAAGAGCTGGCTCGAAAAAGAAACGTTTTAGAAAGGCTGCACGGTCCTCTTGTAAGAGAGGCAATTCCAATCCATAAATCCGGCTGATTTCCCCTGGATTTCGTTGGGCATAGGTATCCACCAAGGCCAATTCACGTTCATTTGGCTCTTGAACTTCTTCGTACAAGCCTTCAACCAAGATACGGCCATCTGCCGCACGAAGAGACTGTAGGGCTTGGAGGAGATACCAAGGAGCTGATTCCACAACCCCACCATAACTGGAGTGGATATCCACATCAGCACTTTTAACCTTGGCATCGAAGGTCACAATCCCCTTATTTCCACCCGAAATTTCCAGCTGTTCCAAGGCATTTTTGGTTCCTTGTTCCCAGACCAATAAATCCGCACCACGGAGTTTATCCGCATGCTTTTCTAGATACTTATCTAGGTCTGTTGAAGCCGATTCCTCCGCTCCTTCCATGATAAAACTGATATTGACAGGCAGATCATCATGATGCTGCATATACTTTCTCAAAGCACTCAAACGAGCCGTGATATGGCCCTTGTCGTCGTCAACCCCACGCCCATACATAAAACCATTGCGCACCGAAAGCGTAAAGGGCTCCTCTGTCCAGACCTGATCCCCGTCCGCTGGCACAGTGTCATAGTGGTTATAGAAAATCAAGGTCTTGGCATCTGGACGCGAACTCTTGAAATGCGCCATGACAAAAGGCGCCGTATAAGTCTCATCAATCTCCACTTCAGCCCCAACACGCTTGAAAATCTCACCCAGATAATTTGCGACTTCTTTGAGACCCACCTGCTGGGCAAAGACTGATTTCTTAGAAATCAAGGTACGCAAAACCTCAAAATAATGCTGGGCTACATGATCTTTTTCAAATTTTTCAATTTGTTCTTGTTCGCTAGGAAAAACCATATTCTCTCTACCTTTCTATGAACTACTCTTCCTGACAATTCATGCTCTATACAAAAGCAAGAGGTGGAATTTTCTCTCCCACCTCCCTGTTTCTTATTACCAAACTGGTTGATCCAAACCGTCTGATGTTTCTTCGATAACTTTTTTCACCTCATCTGTGTGGTAAGCTGCGATCACTTTCTTGATAGCATCAGCCTTAGGTGATGTTTCCCAATCTTTTTTCGCAACGATGATGTTGTACCATTGTTTTGAGTTTTCATCAGCTTGTTCTTTGAAAAGTGCTTTCTTGTAGTCCAATTTTGCTTCTGTAACGAAGGTATTGTTTACAACGGCAGCGTCAACTGATGACAATGAACGAGCTGTTTGGCTAGCGTCCAATTCAGTGATTTTCAAGTTCTTTGGATTTTCTTTGATGTTAGCAACTGTTGCAAGAGCAGTTCCAGAAACATCCAATTTAATCAAACCAGCTGATTGAAGCAAGTAAAGCGCACGGCTTTCGTTTGTAGCGTCGTTTGGTACAGCGATTTCTCCGTTTGCTGGGATGTCTTCTACTTTAGTGTACTTGTTGTCACTTCCATTCAAACCTGAGTAAAGACGGATTGGAGAGATGTATGTATCTGCAATCGCTACAAGGTCTTTCCCGTTTTCTTTGTTCCAGTTGTTCAAGAAGTTATAGTGTTGGAAAGCGTTCAAGTCTACTTCGCCGTCAGCAGTTGCCTTGTTTGGTTGTGAGTAGTCTGTGAACTCTGTAAATTCCAAAGTGATACCGTCTTTTTTAACCAATTCTTGGATTTTGTCCCAACGTTTTTCTTCAGAACCGCTACGGTTAACAGTTGCGATTTTAACGGTTGTTGCATTGTCTGCTTTCTTTTCTGAGTTTCCGCAAGCTGCAAGAGCCAAACCTGCGACTGTAGCAAGGGCTGCTACACCAAGCCATTTTTTAATTTTCATGATTCTTTCTCCTTAAAAATAATACCGTACTAGTATCTCACAATTTGTTTTATTTCACAAATTGTTATTAGATAGTCAGATATATAGTTTAAAACTATATGCCTAAAGACTTAGAAATCATCCACCTGATTCAGAATGGATGATTTCACAAAATTATTTAATATCAGCTTCTGCTGGTAGGTAAGTGTCTCCGAAGAATTGTTTAGACAATTTTTCTAGAGTTCCGTCTTTGTAGAGTTCTTGGATACGTTTGTCTACAAATGTTTTCAACTCATCTTGACCTTTAGCAAGAAGTGGGTAAACGTAAGGTTGTTGGTCGCTTGGAAGTTCGATCACTTTCAAGTTGTCCAAACCTTGGTCCTTGATGACTGTTTCAACACCGATTTTATCAAAAATCTTGTAGTCAAACTGGCCATCGCTCAAGCGTCCCATGATTTGTTGGAAGTCTGCTTTAGTATACTTTAGGACAGTTGGATTATCTGAATGTTGTTTGTTGTAGTCTTCTAGCTGTTTAGCAGAAGTTGTCCCTTGAACAACTTCTGTTGATTTTCCACCGATATCATCAAGCGATTTGATGCTAGAGTCATCTTTTTTCACTACAAGAACGTTAGGGTTTTTAGCAGTTGGAGCTGCATAAAGGTATTTTTCAGCACGTTCTTTAGTGTAGCTGATGTTGCTAACAGCCATATTGTAACGGTCGGCATCAAGTCCTGCAAAGACTCCTGACCACTCTGTCTTCTCAAACTTGACATCATACTTGTCAGAGTCTTTAAAGATAGCGCGAACCACTTCAATTTCATAACCAGTCAATTCGCCATTTTCTTCATAGTTGAATGGTTTTGGTGAAGCATTGGTTGCAACGATAATTTCTTTCTTGCTAGCTGCTTCTCCTTCTTTCTTAGCACCACCTGAGCAAGCCGCAAGCACACCTGCAGCAACAAGCCCTAGGGCAGCAAGAGATGAGTATTTAACGATTTTTTTCATGTCATTTCCTCCAAAATAGAATACCTTATAATCTTAACAGAAAAAGTCCATTTACGCCATTATATGATATCTATCTCTGTGATAGATTTTCTTTATAGCTAATTTAAAAGACCAAACGCAAGACAGCAATCAAGACCACTCCAAAGAGAACCGTTCCGACTAGATTGCGGTAACGAAAGGCTACCCAAGCCGTTGGAAAGACTGCTAAAAAGTCCAACCATTTGATTTGAGGAAGGCTCCCAACCTTGCCTGTCACTACGCTTGATAGAATCAAGGCAAAGATAATGGAAACGGGCAAGAACTTCAAAAAACGCTCAACGATAGCAGGCAAGCCCTTATACTTTACCAAGATGAAGGGAATCATACGGGGAATCCAAGTCACCAAGCCAGAGAAAATAACTGCTAATAAAAGATACTTACTGACCATCTAAAACCACCCCCATTGTACAACCAAGTAGCGTCGCAAACAGAACAGCTAGTGACTGAGACACCACTGTCAAGAGTAAAAAGAAGGACACCGCAACAACTGCTAGAATAATAAGCAGATTGCGGACAGGAATCCGTCTTTGCATAATCTGGAATTGCGAAGCAAAAATTCCGATAAACATCCCAACCAGGGCAAAATCCAAGCCAAAGATTTCTGGATTTGGCAATAGGCCGCCCAGAGCTGTTCCGACTACTGTCCCCACAAACCAAGCCACATAGCTGTTGAGATTGTTTCCGTGCATCCACATCGGATTGACCTTGTCTGTATGGGCCAATTCACCCATCAAAACGCCGTAAGTCTCATCCGTCAAGAGACTAGACATACCAATATTTTGCCAGAGACTGGTATGACGGAAATAGGTCGACGCATGCAAACTCAACAAAAAGAGACGCAAATTAATCAAAAAAACCGTCATAGCAATAGCTGCTACAGGTGCTTGAACCGCAATCAGTGCCAACATGGCAAACTGGGCACTCCCAGCATAAACAAAGAGGCTCATCAAGCCCATCTCCACAGGTGTCACATAGGGCGCACCAATAATCCCACAGGCCAGCCCAATACTAACATAACCAAGGGCCGTGGGCATAGCTGCCTGCGCCCCCTCCCAAAATCCTTTTTCTTTCATCTTTCTCCTCATATTGTCTTAATAAATGGACTGAATCAGTTCCAGCCGCAGCATGGACTATTATAACACATTCAGGAAAGAGAAAAAAGTCTGCTGATTGTGACCATCATAAAAGACTGGCAGTCCAGTCTCAAACATATATTATACAAATTCTCTGCTAAATATTTTCACTGATATTTAGTAGCATGGCAAAGGCAACTAGAAGAAATATCAGTAAAACAAAGCTAGTAGCAATAGTTACTAAAACTAAGATCATTTTTATGAAAAGGATACCTAAAAATGCGATTACAAACAAATATAAGACTGTTCAGTAAGGAAATAAACTAGATGGATAGAATACCTAGAAACACTCCTCCCAAAATATTACTAAGCAAATGAAATTACAGCAACGATAAAATTTGACCAATACCATTGTAGACTATGTGCAGCCCAATAGGCCAATAAATGGACTTTGTCACTCTAAACAAGACTGCAAATATGAGACCGCCACCCATATAGACGAAAAAGTCTGTCAAGACCCAACCATGGCCGCTAATGTGTAAGATTCCAAATAATATAGCTGAGCCAAGTACATCCAGTCCCCATTTCTTCCCTTTCTCCAGAGCAGTCATCACTAATCCACGATAAATCATGTCTTCAAAAATGGGACCTGCAATCACAGGATAGAAAAAATACATCAAAAATGCTGTAGCTCCTGTAAAAGTAGGAACATCCAGTTGATAAGAAATTGCATTTTTGGTAGGCGGAAAAAGAAAAAAGGTGACGAAATTCCAAACAACAAAAGCAAGCAGAGCTAGGAAGGAATAGAAAAGATAGGACCCTTTAAACTTTCTACTGTTGATTTTCTGCCATTTTCCCGACCAAATCATAGCAATAAGAGCAAATAAAACCACAAGAAAATTCAACATCATATCCGACAGATAATAGGTAAAGTCAGATAGACCAGTAACAAGGTTGCTGCGTAAAACTAGACCACTGAACTTCTGGTCAGCAATAACTAGTAGAAAAGCCATAATAAAGTAGTGACGTGAGATTATCTTTTTCATTCTATTTTCTCCTATACTATGAAATAAAGACAGCCCCTACCCAAGAAAAGGCAAGGGCTTTAAATATCAACGACGACGATTAACAGTGGAAGAATCATGGTTAAAATTTTTCTCCCAGAAATTAGTGATTGACCAAGGTGTCCCGAACCCTCCCCAACCTCCACCGCCTGGGATAGTACCAACATACACAAGATCTCCACCGTAAATCTTCTCCAACTCTGCTTCTGTTAATTCCATTGTTTCTGCAAATTGTAAATTTAACATCTTTTACACTCCTTCAATTATCTTCATTTGTAAACCACTTCTGCTACCTAGGATTTGCTTCAAGTGCTTTACAAGTACAGTATAACACGAAAATTGGCTTATTTTAAAAAATCGCATATTTGATATTTTTTCTTATAGAAATTTCAGATTTGCGATTTTGGTGGATTTGATTATTTCCCTGGTATAATAAAGTTATTACTAATTAAGGAGTGGAGCAACTATGAAGAAACAAATTTTAACATTATTGACAATCGTTGCTGAGATTATTATCATTTTCCCGTTTCTAACTAATCGATAAGTTCTTTGTATTGCTGCAAGCGCAATTTAAAAAGGGCTATCAATTGTGGATTTTCTAATACTTGCAGAGATTGGATAAAGTGTTCAATCTCTTTTTGATTGCTTCCTTTGGTTTGAAGAAAAATACTCATTTTCTTTAAAAATTGCCACAATACTTTCTCAAAAACATCATACGGACGGAGCATGCTCTCCAACTCGGCTTCAAAGATTGGGATGTAGGAGAAAAGTTTTCGCTCCATGAGTTCTGATATAATATTCAGAAATCCACTTTTCATATACAGTCTATTATGTACCAACTCTTTAAATTCCTTGGATTTTTCTAGCAAAGAGGTTGATAAAAAAATCAGATCTTGATTGCTCAAGAAGGGCATAGTATTACAAAAGAGATAGAGTTCAAACCAGGTCCAAGACTCAATAGCGTAGAGGTAGGTAGTTAAAAACTCGCTATCCTCCTCTGCTAGTGGGTAGCTTTTATCTAAGGAATGGATAGCATCTTTAATCACAATGGCATTCAAACGACGATAGGTCTGTGCCATCTGTTCTTGCTCGACTTCCTCCAACAGTTGCTCTAAGCCAGCAATATCTTGATGTGCAAAGCGATCCACAACCCTCCTACCAATCTGCATATGTGGAGATTCTTGATAGTTGTTGAGCTTGTGCCCAAACTCATCAAAGGTCACATTGATCCCTTGGATGGCTAGTATGAGCTTATCCGAAGACAGCATAGACTGCCCTAGTTCAAACTTGGACAACTGAGAGGCTGTTAGGCCAGCACAAGCCACATCTGACTGTTTGAGCTTTCTAGCCAAGCGCAATTCCTTGTAAAATTCTCCCAATTCCATTCTCTCAATCATCTGACCACCTCCTAGCTTTTGCATATTATATCATTATTTTTATAGTTTTGTCAAAATATTCTGACATTTAAGAGAACAAAAAAGCCAGCCTTAAGCTGACTCCTTATTCCATAGTATCAAAAGCAAGACTTGGTTTGGCATTGAGATCCAAGCTTGCAAAATTTTCTTTGTTCCACTCGCTGACGCTGGCATAGGCAATCATACCTGCATTGTCTCCACAGAGACGCAGAGGGGGAATGATGACCTTGACATCTGTGATTTCAGTTGCTAGGCGTTCTCTGAGACCTTTATTGGCTGCCACACCACCTGCCACGACAAGGGTTTTAACAGGGTATTTCTCCAAGGCTTTCTTGGTTTTAGCCATGAGAATATCCAAGACAGCTGCTTGGAAGGAAGCACACAAATCCTCTGTGGACAAGCTTTCTCCCTTTTGCTCGGCATTGTGGTGAAGATTGATAAAGGCAGACTTCAAACCTGAAAATGAAAACTCCAAATTATCCTCCTTAATCATGGCACGAGGAAAATCATAAATATCCTGTCCCTGATGAGCTAGCTCGTCAATCTCACGACCGGCAGGATAGGTCAAGCCCATGACACGGCCGACCTTATCATAGGCCTCACCAACCGCGTCATCTCGCGTTTCCCCAACAATCTTGTAATCCCCAGCCTCAGAAACATAGACCAACTCTGTGTGTCCACCGCTGACCAAGAGGGCTAGCAAGGGAAACTCCAAAGGCTCCACACTCTGAGCGGCCATGAGGTGGCCAGCCATGTGGTTAACAGGGATAAGTGGAAGTCCATGTGCCCAAGCAAAGGCCTTAGCAGCTGACAAGCCAACTAGCAAGGCTCCGACCAAGCCCGGTCCATAGGTAACCGCAACAGCTGTCACGTCCTCTTCCGTAATCCCTGCTTCGGCTAGCGTCTCCTCGATGCAGGCTGTAATGACCTCAACATGGTGACGACTGGCTACTTCCGGCACTACGCCACCGAAACGTTTATGGCTCTCAATTTGACTAGCAATGACATTGGACAAGAGCTCATCGTCGTTTTTCAAGACGGCGACACTAGTCTCATCACAGGATGTCTCAAATGCTAAAATATATCTATCCTTCATCTATTTCTCTCTTCATGATGATAGCGTCCTCGACTGGGTCATGGTAGTAGGCCTTTCGCTCAGCGATGACTGCCATCTTTTCTTTCTTGTAAAATGCTTGCGCTCGTTGATTTGACTTTCTGACTTCGAGGAAAATCTCCTTGTCTGTCGGCAATTGAGCAAACAAGGCTGACGCAATTCCCTGACCCTGATAGGCTCCTTTGACAGCGATTTGCAGGACTTCTGCCTCAAAGATATTTTCCTGTACAGCTAGAAATCCAATCACTTCTGCCCCATCATAAGCCAGAGCATACCAAGTCTGGTCTTGAGCCAGGTCTGCTTGGATTTGCTCCAGCGTCCAAGGGCTGACTGGGTAAACAGCTATCATAACAGCGTAGATGGCTTGAGCCAAGTCAGGCTGCTGTTGGATTCGTTTAATTTCTATCATAGACGTTTAATATAAGACTCACCAGACTCGGTGTGGTTCTTGAGCCAGTTTTCCTCAGCCTCAACTCGTTTGAGGTAGTTGGGTACAAAATCATGCAAGGAGTCTGCTTCCTTGTCCCAAGCCAAAAGAGCAAGATTAGCTGCATTAGGCAAGGTTTCTTTATAATTAGTCCTTGGCAAGTGTTCTTGAATCTGCTCCACAAAGGGGCCGACTTCTCCGACAAAGGTTACCTGACTAGCACCCTTGATTAACTCAATCACTCGCTCAAAGGGCAGGTGTGCTTCTGGCATGACAGGTTTAGCATTTTCATAAAATCCTGCGTAAACATTGTTGCGACGCGCATCCATTAAGGAGACGAACAAGCCTTCTTGTTGGTAGGGTACCAGAGCCAAGAGGCTAGACATGCCAACCAACTCAATGTTCAGAGTATGAGCTAAGGTTTTGGCAGTTGCTACCGCAATTCTCAAACCTGTGTAGCTACCCGGTCCCTCTGCCACCACGATTCGGTCCAAATCCTTGGGCGTCCAATCCAAACTCGCCATCAAAAAATCGATGGCAGGCATGAGGGTAATACTGTGATTCTTCTTAATATTAATAGTCGTCTCGGCAAGAACCTGCTTGTCCTCTAAAATAGCGAGAGAAAGAGCCTTGCTGGACGTATCAAAAGCTAATACTTTCATAACACATTCCTATCTTTTGGTCTGCTTACTATTATACTACAAAAGCTGGCACATGGGAATTTTCTTTGCCCCCAAACAAAAAGGCCTATACTTAGTCCAAAAACAATTCGCAAATAAAATTCAAAAAAATCTTCGCTTTTCCTTTTCTTTTCCGAATATAAAGGTGAACAAGAAAAAAGGAGGAAAGTTCAATGACAAATTTTGACATTCTTGACAATCAATTTTTATCCCTATCTGAAAATGAATTATCAGATATTGATGGCGGTCTCGCTCCCTTGGTTATCTTTGGAGTAGCAGTATCTTGGAAAGCTATTGCAGGTGGAACAGCACTTGTAGGTTCTGGTTTGGCAGCTGGTTATTTTTTAGGAGGAGATTAATATGATGAAAGATTTGAACAACTATCGTGAAATTTCTAATAAGGAATTGCAAGAAATAAAGGGTGGCTTTGGTGTAGGTGTTGGTATTGCTTTATTTATGGCAGGTTATACTATTGGGAAAGATCTCCGTAAAAAGTTTGGTAAGTCATGCTAGATAAAAGACACATTTTTAGAAGGATAAATTTTATTATCTTTATCTCTTACAGCTTTCTCAGCATTCTCAATGATTTAAACATTACTACTATCCCTTTACCAATTGATTTATCTGTTTGTATTGTTTTATTTTTATGCTTCAACTCTATTTTTGAACAGAAGAATCATTAACACAAAACTAATAAGCTCTGAAAATTCCATTGTCATGTCATTTTAGAAAAATGCAAAAATCACCTCATCTTGATAGATGGGGTGGAATTTTCGTGTCATGAATTTACTATCTTTTGCCCCAAACAAAAATGCCCCAGCATGAGCAGGGCATCTAAGCATTTAATCCAAAGTAAAATACAAACCAAACGACATAGGTTACGAGGAGGAGAAAGATTGAGTAGAGAGTCACAAAGATAATCTTCCACAAGAACTTGCTTTGTCGTCGTTCCAGTTTGGCAAATAGAAGATTCCCTCCATAAACACAAGCAACAAAAACGATAAAAGCTACCAAGCGAGCTCCGATAGCAAAAGCAAATAAGTTATACATAGGGCAACCTCCTTGACTTAAAATCTATATGGAATTATGACAAGTGATAAAAATCATTCCCATTATCAAAATAACATATTTTCTTTATTTTTGCAAACGCTTACCTTTGAGTGCTTATATGACTTTCTCGTTTCCGTCTTTTACTAATTTTTCATTTTATGTTATAATTGAAATAATTGTAACGAATCAAGGTCAATCTAGACACAAAATGGAATGAAATCAAGCAAATCTCTGCTAAAAGTTTGGAATAAGCTGACCTGTAAAATAGAAAGGAACTATATGATTTACAAAGTTTTTTATCAAGAAACAAAAGAACGTAGCCCACGCCGTGAAACTACACGCGCACTTTATCTAGACATCGATGCTAGCTCAGAACTTGAGGGCCGTATCGCTGCTCGCCAACTTGTCGAAGAAAATCGCCCAGAGTACAATATCGAGTATATCGAACGCTTGTCTGACAAATTGCTAGATTACGAAAAAGAAACTGGCGCCTTCGAAATCACGGAGTTCTAATATGGCCTATACTCTTAAACCTGAAGAAGTCGGCGTTTTTGCCATCGGTGGTCTGGGAGAAATCGGGAAAAACACATACGGAATTGAATACCAAGACGAGATTATCATCGTCGATGCTGGGATTAAATTCCCAGAAGATGACTTGCTTGGTATCGACTATGTCATTCCTGATTACTCTTACATCGTGGACAATATCGACCGCGTCAAGGCTGTTTTGATTACACACGGACACGAGGACCACATCGGTGGGATTCCTTTCCTACTCAAGCAAGCAAATGTCCCTATCTATGCTGGACCGCTTGCCTTGGCTTTGATCCGTGGGAAGCTCGAAGAACACGGCCTCTTGCGCAACGCCAAACTTTACGAAATCAACCACAACACTGAGTTGACCTTTAAAAATCTCAAGGCAACTTTCTTTAGAACGACTCACTCTATTCCAGAACCTTTGGGGATTGTCATTCATACTCCTCAAGGGAAAATTGTCTGTACGGGTGACTTCAAGTTTGACTTAACACCAGTTGGTGAACCAGCAGATTTGCACCGTATGGCAGCTCTTGGTGAAGACGGTGTACTCTGTCTCCTGTCTGACTCGACAAATGCAGAAATTCCAACCTTTACCAACTCTGAAAAAGTCGTTGGCCAGTCCATCATGAAGATTATCCAAGGCATAGAGGGACGTATCATCTTTGCATCCTTTGCCTCAAATATCTTCCGTCTCCAGCAAGCAACAGAAGCTGCTGTTAAGACTGGGCGCAAGATCGCTGTCTTTGGTCGTTCTATGGAAAAGGCCATTGTCAACGGAATCGAGCTTGGCTACATCAAAGCTCCTAAGGGAACCTTTATCGAGCCAAATGAAATCAAAGACTACCCTGCAGGCGAGGTTCTGATCCTCTGTACAGGTAGTCAGGGTGAGCCAATGGCTGCCCTCTCTCGCATCGCTAACGGAACTCACCGTCAGGTACAACTCCAACCAGGCGATACTGTTATCTTCTCTTCTAGTCCAATCCCTGGAAACACGACTAGCGTCAACAAGCTGATCAACATCATTTCTGAAGCTGGTGTCGAAGTTATCCACGGTAAAGTGAACAATATCCATACATCTGGACACGGTGGTCAGCAAGAGCAAAAACTTATGCTCCGCTTGATTAAGCCAAAATACTTCATGCCTGTCCACGGTGAATACCGCATGCAAAAAGTCCACGCTGGACTAGCGGTGGATACTGGTGTCGAGAAGGACAATATCTTTATCATGAGCAATGGTGACGTGCTTGCCCTCACTGCTAACTCAGCTCGTATAGCAGGTCATTTCAACGCCCAAGACATCTATGTCGATGGAAATCGTATCGGTGAAATCGGTGCTGCTGTCCTCAAAGATCGTCGTGATCTATCTGAAGACGGTGTCGTTCTGGCAGTCGCAACTGTTGACTTCAAATCGCAGATGATTCTGTCTGGTCCAGACATCCTCAGTCGTGGCTTTGTCTACATGAGAGAGTCTGGTGACTTGATCCGTCAAAGTCAACGTATCCTCTTCAATGCCATTCGCATCGCACTCAAAAATAAGGATGCTAGCGTTCAATCTGTCAATGGTGCCATTGTCAACGCTATTCGCCCCTTCCTCTATGAAAATACAGAACGTGAGCCGATCATCATCCCTATGATCCTCACACCAGATGAAGAATAATACTCTTCGAAAATCTCTTCAAACCACGTCAGCTTCGCCTTGCCGTATATATGTTACTGACTTCGTCAGTTCTATCCACAACCTCAAAGCAGTGCTTTGAGCAACCTACGGCTAGCTTCCTAATTTGCTCTTTGATTTTCATTGAGTACAAGTCAACAAAACAGCCCCGTTTTTCGGAGCTGTTTTTCTCTATGCTTTCTTTTCTTGATTTTTAGAAATACTACGATTTTTACCTTCCAGATACACCATCAAAATAGAAATATCTGCTGGGTTTACTCCCGAAATACGGCTGGCTTGGCCGATGGTTTCTGGATTGATGAGTTTGAACTTCTGACGGGCTTCGGTTGCGATAGAATCAATGTCATCCCAATCGATATTGGCTGGAATGCGTTTTTCTTCCATGCGTTTCATCTTGGCAACCTGGTCCATGGCTTTGGAAATATAACCTTCGTACTTGATTTCTGTTTCAATCAATTCGATAATCTTGTCATCCAAGTCCTCTGCAGCTGGTCCGATGAAAGCCACCACATCTTGATAAGAAACTTCTGGACGACGGAGGAATTCCTTGGCTGTTACTGCATCTGTCAACGGTTTGAAGCCCATCTCCTCAACCTTGGCATTTGTTTCCTTGACTGGCTTGAGTTTGATGCTGTCTAAGCGCTTCATCTCATTGTCAAATTGATTTTTCTTGATTTCAAAACGAGCCCAGCGTTCATCGTCAACAAGACCAATCTCACGTCCCATCTCGGTCAAACGCATATCAGCATTGTCATGGCGTAGAATGAGACGGTATTCAGCACGACTGGTCAAGAGACGGTAGGGTTCAATGGTTCCCTTGGTCACCAAGTCATCAATCATCACCCCGATATAACCGTCACTGCGCTTCAAAATTAACTCAGGCTTGCCTTGGATTTTCAGAGCTGCATTGATACCCGCGATAATCCCTTGGCCTGCTGCTTCTTCGTAACCTGACGTTCCATTTGTCTGACCAGCAGTGAAAAGTCCTGAGATTTTCTTGGTTTCCAAAGTCGCACGCAACTGATGAGGCAAGACCATATCATACTCAATGGCATAACCTGTTCGCATCATCTCTGCATTTTCCAAACCTTTGATGGAATGAACAAGTTCACGTTGCACATCCTCAGGTAGACTGGTTGAGAGGCCTTGGACATAGACTTCCTCTGTATTGCGCCCTTCTGGCTCAAGAAAGAGTTGGTGGCGTTCCTTGTCCGCAAAGCGCACAATCTTGTCCTCAATCGACGGACAGTAACGAGGTCCCACTCCCTTGACCACACCTGTAAACATAGGCGCACGGTGGAGGTTGTTTTGGATAATCTCATGACTGGTACCGTTGGTGTAGGTCAACCAGCATGGCACTTGATCCTTGACATAGTCCTCATCACGTGAAGTATATGAGAAGTGATTTGGCGCTTCGTCTCCTGGCTGAATCTCGGTCACATCGTAATTGATTGAAGAAGCCTTGACACGTGGAGGGGTTCCTGTCTTGAAACGACCGATTTCGAGGCCCAATTCCTTGAGATTGTCAGCAAGGTTAATAGAAGCTAGGCTGTGGTTAGGGCCTGACGAGTACTTAAGGTCTCCAATGATAATTTCCCCACGGAGAGCAGTGCCTGTCGTCACGATAACGGCCTTGGCAGCATACTCTTGATGGGTCGCTGTACGCACACCGACAACCTTGCCATCTTCCACCAAAATCTCATCAATCATGGTCTGACGAAGGGTCAGATTTTCTTGATTTTCAACCGTCTTGCGCATCTCCTTAGAGTAAAGCTCCTTGTCAGCCTGCGCACGAAGAGCACGAACAGCTGGACCTTTCCCTGTGTTGAGCATCTTCATCTGGATGTAAGTCTTGTCAATGGTTTTGGCCATCTCTCCACCAAGGGCATCTACTTCACGTACAACAATCCCTTTGGCAGAACCACCGATAGAGGGGTTACAAGGCATGAAGGCCAGCATTTCAATGTTGATGGTCGCAAGCAAGACCTTACACCCCATACGGCTAGCGGCCAAGGAAGCCTCGACCCCAGCGTGTCCCGCACCAATTACAATAATATCGTATTCTTCTGTAAAATTATAAGTCATTTCTTAACCTTTCAAAAATTTCTCGCAAATAAGGAACTATCTTTTCCTCCTCTAGAGCTTGATCCATAGTAACCCATTTAAAGTGTGTATGCTCTTCAGGATCTAATCTGATAATTGGCTTCTCCCCAACCCACTCTGCTTTATAAACTAAGCGAGTAAAGACAGTATCCTTAGAGGTATCCAGTTGACTATCTTCGTGAAGAAGTTTGAGCGAACTGCTATCTATCCTAACTCCCGCTTCTTCAACACATTCTCTAAGAGCTCCATCTCGCGGAAGCTCACCCTTTTCAACCCCGCCACCAGGAATATCCCAATAAGTTGGATAAACGTTGGGTTGTCCTCTTTTAATTTTCGAACGCTGAATGAGCAAATAATCATCACCACTATGAA
The DNA here is from genome assembly GCA_963518235.1 of uncultured Streptococcus sp. Classification (GTDB taxonomy): domain Bacteria; phylum Bacillota; class Bacilli; order Lactobacillales; family Streptococcaceae; genus Streptococcus. Next base: position 22,324 of record CAUQIP010000013.1, read on the forward strand.
CAAGTACATGGGCAATAAGCTTAACCATCATTTTCTCTCCTATTCCTCAAGATGAATGTGTCTTAGTTGGCCGTCCCAAGTTGGTAGGGCTGTTTTTAAAAAGGCTGGAACTAGCTGGATATTCTCAAGATTATCCAAGTCAATCCACTCACAGGGCTGCCTTTTCTCATCTTCCTGCATGGTCAATGGGGCATCTTCAAGCAAATCCACCAGATAATGAAACTCGATATTGTGATAGGAAATACCGTCCTGTTCAAAACGATTTTCAACCACAAAAGCTAGCTGCCCAGCTTGAGCTTTGACACCCAGTTCTTCCCTCACTTCACGGACTACCGCGTCTTCCGTGCTTTCATTGACTTGAATCGCACCGCCAATAGTGTAATACTTACCCTTATCTTTGGTGACTAGAAGCTTGCGATTTTGAAGAATCAAGGCTGTCGCCCGAACACCAAAAACCGTATTGTCTACTTTTGTCCGAAAGTCTTGTTGAGTCATTTTTATCCTTTCCCTTAAACGACACAAAAACAGTCAAAACTCCAAAGAAGTGCAGGACAAAAAAGCCTGCAACATCCATGAGCTTTGACCATCATTTCTATTGCTTTTATTATTGTAGCAAATTGAGAAAATTTGTCAATCTAAATGTACTGACAAACTTGTCCATCGCGGTAAGCATTGTCAATCAAACCTCCACCTAGACACTCATCTCCATCGTAAAAGACAACTGCCTGTCCTGGTGTGATGGCGCGTTGCGGTTCTGCAAAGATAACTTCTGCCTTGTCTCCTTTGACATGGACGGTCACCTTAGAATCAGGCTGACGGTAGCGGAATTTAGCCGTACATTCGAGCGTAAACTCCTCTGGCATGTCACAAGTAAAGTGGACTTGACTAGCCTCTAAGCTGGTTGACATGAGCGAATCATGGTAGAAACCTTGTCCGACATAGAGGATATTCTTGCTTAGGTCTTTTCCGACAACGAACCAAGGTGCGTTGTCACCACCGTGTTGGCCACCGATACCGAGTCCGCCACGCTGACCAATCGTATAATACATCAGGCCTGCATGCTCGCCCATATCGCGACCATCCACAGTCATCATGCGACCAGGCTGAGCTGGTAAGTAGTTGCTGAGAAAGTTTTTAAAGTTCTTTTCTCCGATAAAGCAAATCCCTGTCGAGTCTTTCTTCTTAGCAGTCGCAAGGCCTGCTTCTTCTGCTAGTCTGCGAACTTCAGGCTTTTCCAAATGCCCCAGTGGGAACATGGTTTTTTGAAGTTGTTCTTGCGAAAGCTGGCTGAGGAAATAGGTCTGGTCCTTGCCATTGTCCACGCCACGAAGCATGTGAACAATGCCATCCTCATCACGCGCCACTCGGGCATAATGCCCAGTCGCTACATAGTCTGCCCCCAAGGTCATGGCATAGTCCAAAAAGGCCTTGAACTTGATTTCCTTGTTGCACATAACATCTGGATTTGGCGTGCGTCCTGCACGGTATTCCGCTAGGAAATACTCGAAAACGCGGTCCCAGTACTCTTTTTCAAAATTGACAGAGTAGTAGGGAATGCCAATCTGGTCTGCCACCGCAGCCACATCCTTGTAATCTTCGGTCGCCGTACAGACGCCGTTTTCATCTGTGTCATCCCAGTTCTTCATGAAGATACCGATCACATCGTAGCCCTGCTCCTTGAGAAGAAGAGCCGTCACCGACGAATCGACACCACCACTCATCCCCACAACAACACGTGTTTTAGAGTTATCACTCATGGTAAGTCTCCCATCTATTCGTTTATTCACGATTGAAGGTCGTGTGTGCTTCACGATTGAAGGTCGCTTGAGCAGTATTCATTATAACATGCTTGGTTGGAGAAGACAAGAAAGAGGCTGATAATCTGCCAACCTCTTGTTCTGAACCTATCAATCTATCACTTTTTAGCTTCATTCGCTTTCTTAGCTTGTTCTATCTGGTATTTCACTTGGTCAAATCCTGTACCTCCCAAGGAATTTCGTCTTTGAACAGCAGTTTTAGGTTGCAAGTAGACATAAATATCCTCGGCAATGAGGGAATGATAGGTTTGTAATTCCTCCAAAGTCCAATCTTGAATATTTTTAGCAGACTTGATAGAGTCTAGCACTAATCTTCCCACAACCTCATGAGCTTCTCTAAATGGCAAGCCTTTCCCTGCCAAATAATCTGCCAACTCAGTCGCATTTGAAAAGTCCTTCTCTGTAGACTCTTGCATTTTTTCCTTGTTTACCTGCAAGCTGGATAACATACCTGCCAATACATCGAGGGAATTTAAAATCGTTTCGACCGTATCAAACATCCCTTCCTTATCCTCTTGCAGATCCTTATTATAAGCTAAGGGCAAGGACTTCATGACTGTCAATAGTCCAAACAGATTCCCATAAACTCTACCAGTCTTTCCTCGAATCAACTCAGCCATATCTGGATTTTTCTTTTGGGGCATAATAGAGGAACCTGTTGTAAACGTATCTGACAAGGTAATGAATTGGTACTCAAAGCTACACCAATTGATCATTTCTTCACAAAAACGACTCATATGCATCATCAGTATGCTGGCATTGGATAGAAATTCTAAGATAAAATCGCGGTCACTAACAGCATCCAAAGAATTTGTATAAGGTTGCTTAAACTCCAGCAAATCGCTAGACAATTGGCGATCAATGGGGAAAGTCGTTCCTGCCAAAGCTGCCGCACCTAGAGGGCATAAGTCTGTATGCTTCTGGTTAAATTCAAAACGTTCACTGTCTCTTTGAAACATATTGTAGTAAGCCATCAGGTGGTGGGCAAAACTAATAGGCTGGGCATGTTGCAGATGAGTATAGCCTGGCATAATAGTCTCCACATGATTTTCCGCCAAATCTAATAAAACACCCTTGAGATGAGCCAGTTTATCTAGAACATGACCTAGTTGATCCTTGAGATACAAGTGCATATCTGTCGCAACTTGGTCATTTCGAGAACGAGCCGTATGTAGTTTCCCTGCAAGGGGACCAATTTTTTCTGTCAGCAACACTTCCATATTCATATGAATATCTTCGTTTGCAATATCAAAATCAAGTTGTCCTGCCTCTAGCTCTTCTAAGAGCTCTTTCAAGCCTGCTTGGATCTTTTCAGACTCCTCCAAACTCAAAATGCCCGTCTGGCCCAACATCTGAACGTGGGCTAAAGAACCAATCACATCAAATTTAGCTAATTTCTGGTCAAAAGATATACTCGCACCAAAGCGCTCTACCCAGTCTTCGACAGTACCTTCAAAGCGACCACCCCATAATTTTGTATTCTTAGCCATATCACATCCACCTCTCTAGTCAATCGCCCTATTTGGCGCTTTTTTGAACCTCAGAATGAACCTTGGTTGGAAGTCCCCATAACTTAATAAAGCCAACAGCCGCATCTTGGTCAAAGGTATCTGCACTAGTATACGTCGCCAAATTTTCATCGTAAAGAGAATTTGGTGATTTCCGAGCCACGACCTGAGCGCTCCCCTTATACAGTTTAACTTTTGCAGTCCCATTGACAACTTTTTGGGTCTCTTTAATATAAGCAATCAAGGCTTGTGTAGCTGGACTAAACCACAAAGCATTATAAATGAGATTTGATAATTCATTTTCTATGATTGGTTTAAAATGAGCCACTTCTCTCACAAGCGTCAAATCCTCAATTTCCTTATGAGCTGTCAGCAGGGTCACTGCCCCTGGGCACTCATAGATTTCTCTTGATTTAATCCCCACCAAGCGATTTTCCACGTGGTCAATCCGTCCGACCCCATGTTTTCCAGCTATTTCATTGAGTTTTTGAATCAAATCTGCCAATTTTAGCCCTTCTCCATTGAGAGAAACTGGAACACCTTCACTAAACTCAATCTCAATGTATTCTGGCGTGTCTGGGGCTTCCTCTGGAGAAGATGTAATACCAAAGGCTTCTTCTGGAGCCTGATTCCATGGATTTTCTAAAATACCACACTCATTGGCACGTCCCCAAAGATTTTGGTCAACAGAGTAGGGATTGTCAAGGTCAGCAGGAACAGGTACCCCATTTTCCTTGGCATAATGAATTTCTTCCTCCCGAGACCATTTCCATTCACGAACTGGCGCAATCACTTTTAAATTGGGATCCAAGGCTGCAATGGATACTTCAAAACGTACTTGGTCATTTCCCTTACCGGTACAACCATGAGCAATTGTAGTCGCTCCTGTCTGATGCGCGATTTCAACCAATTTTTTAGAAATAAGAGGGCGGCTCAAGGCAGATACCAAGGGATACTTTTGTTCATAATAGGCATGTGACTGAAGAGCCACTAGCACATAATCTGTAGCAAATTCGTCCTTAACATCAATGACATAAGATTCGACTGCCCCAACCTTGAGAGCCTTATCATGGATGAAATCTAAGTCTTTCCCTTCACCCACATCCATACAAACTGCAACAACATCATAGTCTTTCTTCAGCCAGGTAATAGCAACTGATGTGTCTAAACCACCAGAATAGGCCAAAATTACTTTTTCTTTACTCATGTTCTTTTCCTTCTTTCTATTTTTCAATGGACGCTTTAAATGCATCCTCAATGAGTTTGTCTAATTCCCCAGACTCCTTCAACTTTTGAATGGTTTTATCGACTGCCTCTTTCAATTCCTTGCTATCTTTTTTCATGGCGACCGCGTAGGAATCATCTTGCTCTTTTTCAAAATTGAGGTCTGCGATTGCTAAATCAGGATTATTTTCCACAAATCCCTTGGCAACAGGTTCTTCAAAGATAACGGCATCCACTTGCCCTGACTTTAAATCTGTAATTAAATTCCCATTTTTAGGCAGAGATACGAGGGAAGAATTTTGTAGCAAATCTTTCGCCATCGTCTCTTGAATCGAACCTTTCTGCGCTCCGACCTTTTTCTGCGCCAAGTCGTTGACAGACTGATAAGTGGCTAAATCAGATTTTTTGACAATGAGCTTATTTTTTGAAGTATAGTAGGGAATTGAAAAGTCAAACACCTTGCTCCGTTCATCTGTCTTAGAAACACCAGATATGGCAAGATCGGCTTTTCCTGATTGAACACTAGCCAGTACATTGTCAAAACTCATGGGAGATAGTTCCAATTCGACACCTAGTTCTGTTGCGATAGCCTTGGCTAATTCGATATCTGAACCCACAATCTGATTTTTCCCATCAACCACTTTTTGGTATTCAAATGGAGCAAAATCTGGATTGAGGGCTACAACCAATTTTCCTTTGGACTTGATGGCTTCAATTCCAGCCGATTGATTGTTACTACAAGCAAATAGTAGGGGGAGCATCACTAAACCAAACATCGTCATCAACACCTTCTTCATCTTATTCATAACAAAGCCTCCTTTATGTTTATTCTTTTTGGTTGTATAAATAATACTCCCATACTCATCATTTGTCAAGCCTAAATTGAAAAAATTTTCAATTTGAAACAAAAAAACCTAGAAATACTACATAAAAATGTCATTCCTAGGCGTATTTATGCTATTTATCTTTGGAAAACATGAGTATTCAGTCAGTTAAAATGAGCTGAACGGACTCATTCCCCCTCGCCCAATTCAATGATCCGATGACATTGTTGGGCTACATAAGCATCGTGGGTCACAATAATAACTGTTTTCTCCTCGCGATTCATCTCTAAGAGAAACTTCAAGACCAAATCTCTATTTTCAGGATCCAGAGAACCTGTTGGTTCATCGGCTAAAATCAACTGGCTGGGTTTTAAGATGGCTCTAGCAACTGCAATTCGTTGTTGTTCGCCACCAGACAACTCGGAGACCTTTTGATGCAAAGTAGCTGACAAACCTACTCTCTCTAAAATCTCTTCTACCTTTTTGAGCTTGTCTTTCTTAGGCAATTTCACATATTTCAGCGCCAACATAAGATTGTACTCGACCGTTTCATCATCAATCAGGGCAAAATTTTGAAACAGATAAGAGATATGCTCACGGATTATTGTTTGCGACTTAGCAGAATTGACCGCTAGATTTGTCTGACCAAAAATCTCATACCGTCCGCTATAATCACCATCTATCAAACCTAATAAATTTAACAAGGTCGACTTACCACTACCACTTTTTCCAACGATGGCAACCAAATCTCCCTGATCAATCCTGAGAGACAAGTGATCCAAAATCACTTTTCCTCCAATGGTTTTGGTAATATTTTCTAACTCAATCATAAGATGCCCCCTTTCAATAATTCTACTAGACTTCTTTTCTCCATCCTAGAAGCCAAGACTAGCACAAATAGTATATCCAGACATGTAAAGCCTGCAAACAGCAGGAGTGGCAAGAGCGCATGGGCAAAGAAAATCAATACTAGAAGAGGGAGACTATAGCCCAACAAGAGCAGAACTAGAAGAGGGCGGTAGCGATCGACCAGTTTCCACCCCATAAATTTCTTGGTAATGATGTCCCTGCGCTTCAATAAGAAAGTTGTTACTAGTAAGAAGTAGGAAATCATCATGCTAAGGAGACCAAACAAAGCAAAGAGTATATTAAGATTTCGAACTGCATCTCGATAAGAATCTACTTTCTCTTGTTGAATGGCTTGAAGCGATGAAAATTTTAAATAATTCCCATCTGATAATTTCTCAACTAACTCCGTAATCACTTTTTGATTTTGTTCTGTATTTTCAACTTTCATAGGATTGTTTAAACCTGTCGTTGACAAGCGAGTCTTTTCTTCCCACATCATGTCTTGATCATTTACCAGACTAATGATTGGATTGTGGAGATTTTCCTTTCGCTCATTATTATAAGGGAAGAAAGACCAATCTCCTTCATAGTAGGCAATTTCTACATCCATATCTTCTATCCTTTGATTTTGCTGATCTTCATACCTCATAGAAAGATAGGCTATGGATTTTCCCAAGAACTGATTCTTACCTTCTTGTCCTTTGGCACTGGCTGGCATCAAAATAACTTTTTTAGTGCTGGTATCTGGTAACTTGAATCCCTTGCTCTTTAGAAAATTGCTATTAGCATAGTAAACATCTACCTTATCAGGCAGTTGGTACTGCTGTACTTGTTCAGCTTTGATGACTGGTTTGATAGGAAGACTCGCACTTCGCACATAATTTACTTGTATTTTTGCTAGCAAATCTTGATAAAATTGGTAGAAATAATCTGTAGATTTCCCTGACCCTGCTAGCTCTTCTTGCCACAGGTTATCATTGAGTTGGAAGGTTTCTAAGGTCAAGTAATTCCCTTGGCTTACCCACTGTTGCTGATAAGCAAGTTCTTTGTTTTCTTGTTCTAGACTTCTGCCTACCCCAATCAGTAAGGCCGTCAGTAAAATAGTTGTCCCTATTTTCATCACATAATTGAAGATGAGACCAAGTTTGACAGATGAAAAACCTTTCAACATGGAACTAACTGTCATTTTCTGAATCATCAGGTAGGTCAGCCAACTGATGAACAAATACAACTGTAAAAGCAGAAATTGGGATAAGAGTAAACTTGGGAACAGAAGTTTTGGCCTGTAGTCCAGCACTAAAAATAGTCCCAAGTCAATGACAAGACTTCCACCCAAGAGAAGATAAAAATTAGTCTTTACAAAACAAGCTAAAATCGCTCCGCTTTGAAAACCAAGTAACTTTTGAACCCCCACTCGTTTCATCTCCATCATCGGCTGATAAACTGTTACTAACACAAGAAGTAAAATAGCCAAGACAAAAACAATGGCAGATAAAAGCAAATCTCGATTTATGACTTCCACTGCACTTTTATAGGTAGGCTCTAGCAAAGTAGCCTGGTCTATCTTGAAAAAATCGCTCCATTTCTGTACAATCCTATCCTTATCCATCTCTTGTGTAGAAGTTATCGTATAGCGACCATTTAAACTACGAGATGTATCCTTGATATAGGTTTGAAAAGTTATAAGCTGAATAGGCTTGGCTTTTAGAAAGGTCGGTATCGTACCAAGTTTATTAGAAATTTCTTTATTACTGTAGACTCCTTCACCATCTGTGGTAAAATCAAGAGAAGAAATCCCAAACTCTTGGTAGGGGAAGGTATCTTTATCAAAAACACCAGACTTGATTACCTCATCACCACTGTCTGTTTTGATGATGGAGACTTTGTACTCCTTTGATACATCCTCAAAAAATCGAAGAACAGACGCTGCAGGTTCGTTAATATCTTTCAAATACAAATCCAAAGAATCTACAGTCTTTCCCATTTCCCGAATCCGAACCGCTTCACGTGTGTAGTTTACATTAAAAACAAAAAAAGTGGTACACAGCAACAGCAGAAACATACAAAGATGACTGATTTTTTTCATAAAAGTACCTCCACTAAAGTTTTCCCTCTCCTAATAGGAGAGGGAAAATTTCACTTAAAATCCATAGAAATATTCTAATCCTGTTGGCGGAATTTTATTAAGGGAAGCTTGAGCCCAAACCTCGGGATCTTCACGATCCTTAGAGATTCTACCTCCATGCTTGACAGTTGCTGTATGAGATCGAGTAGAATGTAAATAATCAGAATATCCAAAAGTTCCTGTCCAACCTACTCCATAGTTCCATTGACCACCATCAACCCATTCTGCTAAAGCATTTGTAGTAGCAAGTATACCACATACCATTAAAGATGCAACACCAATTCTAACTAATTTTCTCATGATTTATTTCTCCTATTATCGAGAGCTGTTCCGTAAAAACAGCTATAGTAATTTATCAACAAGTATCGTAGTCCATTAGACTCACCTTCCTTCTATCTCATTTCATTTTAAACAACGAACTTACTCTTAACTGGGAGAATAGTACGCTCCTGTATCAATACCTTGAACAACTAGAGTAGTACTAATAAAACTCCGACTATTACTCAGTAGAATTAGCACAATAAGCAAAATAGATAGCGCTTTCAAATATTCGAATTTTAATTTTCCCATCTTGCCACCTTCTTTCACCTATATTATAAGTCAATATATATAAGCTGTCAAGTAATTAAAGTAAAAAATCATATATTTTTTTAAAAAAGAATTATAGTTATCTTTTTTACACGTAAAAAAGATAGCTTCTGCTATCCTTATACATTCTCTGACTGCTTATCCATCAGATATTGTTCTACCTTGAGTGCCATAACTTCATTATTTTCAATTAGATAGAGCACCTTAGCTTTCATATAATAGTCCTTAGCAACAGAGAGATCAAGATCCTCTGTTACATTTCCCAACAAACAATATAAATCTGCTAGCCTAAAGCTACTATGATACTTGTTACAAAATTCAATCATCTCCAATAATAGCGCTCTGGACTTGTCCATCTCCTCCTGTTTCCAAAGGTGGTAACAATAATTGTATTTTATTTTGATATACAACTCAATTTGTTCACGCACACTGGTATCGATTTTTGAAAGAGCTACGGAAACCTGATCATATAGTTGTTCAAATTTCTCCTTATCCTCATCATAGCCTAAAAAAATCAGCAGGGTATTCAAAATATACAAGTAGTCCACTTTCTCAATACTAATTCTACTGAGGATGTCTTCTATTTTTGAAATAGCTAGTTTTAATTGATGTTCACATTGATAGGTTAGAATGGCATCTATCCAGTCCAGATAAATCTTTTCATCAAAAGATAAAGAAGTCTGTTGCTTTCTCTCTCCCTCAAAAGCATATTTCAAAGAGGCATAATCTTGATTTTCCAACAATGTTTCAGACAATCTCTTGAAAGCAGACAAGCCTAGAAACTCTTTCGAAATTTCTCCTGAAAAGAAATAGTCCATATTTAAGCCCATTTTTTCAGATAATTTATATAACAAATCTGCTCCTGGCATATATTTGCCTTGTTCCATTCGACTTATCTGAGTTTGTTGGCAAATTCCTTCTGCCAATTCTTTTTGCGACCAGCCCAGCTCTTTTCGCTTATTTTTTAATCTTGTTGCTAATAATGCATGCATGCTAACCACCACTATTTATATTCTATAAAAACATTATACTACTTTTTTGAGAAGATTATGACATATTGTCTACAAAGAGTGAACAGACTTCTAAAAAGAAAAAAGAGCCATTCAAAGCTCTTTCCCCTATTTCTTAATACCAGCCGTTGTTAAGCCAGAAGTTTTTCGCAGCTGACCATGAACCGTAACGTCCTGCAACATAGGCATCTGCTACACGTTCTTGGTTTTCAGCTGAGTAGTCACCGTTCAAGTATGAATCTGTCAGTTGGTAACGTCCGATATAACGTCCGTTTGTAGCTGTGTAGCTACCGCCTGATTCTTTTTGTGCAATCCATTCTTTAGCTTCTGCTTCAGATCCGCTTACAGTTGCAGCTGGTGCTGAAGCTTCTGTTGATACAACAGTTTCTTCTACTACTGCTTCGCTTGCTACTGGAGCTTCTTCTGCTACTGGAGCTGAAACAGTTTCATCTTGAGCTGCTGGTGCTGCATAAGTAGTTGGCGCTGGTGTTGCTGCAGGCGCTACAGGACCATCGATAACCAACTCTTGACCAACATAAATCAAATGAATGTTGTCAATGTGGTTGTTTTCTGCCAATTTCTCAACAGTTGTGTTGTGAGTTTCAGCGATTTCTGAAAGTGTATCACCTTCTTTAACTGTGTAAGTTGATGATTCTTGAGCAGATACAAATGATGGAGCAAATACTGCAAACAAGGCCGCTACTCCTGCAAGAGTTGTTTTAATCTTTTTAGTTGTTGATTTCATATTTGAAAATTCTCCTTCTTTCTATAGTTCTATCATACCCTTTAAATATTACCGTTTCTTGACACTTTTATGTAGAAATATTACAAAATTATTTTTTATTTCCCTAAATAAGCTATTTTTTGTTACAAAAGACGCTTTTTTATGCTATTTGTAGTGTAAAAAGGTTTTCATCCACAATTAAAGCCAAGACCTTCATTCTTTGATATAATAGAGATAAGAATTTTTATAAGGGGAAACTGATGAAATCACTTCGTTTTCAATCTGTCTTTGATATCATCGGACCAGTTATGATTGGCCCATCTAGTAGCCATACAGCTGGTGCTGTTCGTATTGGGAAGATTGTCTCTTCCATTTTTGATGATACTCCGACAGAAGTCGAATTCCAACTATTTAACTCATTTGCCAAAACCTATCGTGGTCACGGAACAGACCTAGCCCTTGTTGCAGGTATTTTGGGCATGGATACAGATGATCCTGAAATCCCAAACAGTCTGGAGATTGCCCACAAACGTGGTATCAAGATTGTCTGGACCATCCAGAAAGACAGCAATGCCCCTCACCCAAACACCACTAAAATTACCGTCAAAAATGCTCACAAGACCATCAGCGTAACTGGTATTTCTATCGGTGGAGGGAATATTCAGGTAACCGAACTCAATGGTTTTGCCGTCTCTCTCAATATGAATACACCGACTATCATCATTGTTCATCAAGATATTCCAGGTATGATTGCCCTCGTAACAGAGGCCCTTTCACGCTATGGTATCAATATCGCCCAGATGAATGTTACTCGTGAAAAAGCTGGTGAAAAAGCCATTATGATTATCGAAGTCGACAGTCGCAACTGTGATGAGGCCATCGAGGAAATTCGAGAAATCCCTCATCTCCACAATGTCAATTTCTTTAAATAGGAGGAAGCATGTTTTATTCTATCAAAGAATTGGTCGAGCAAGCAGATCTGGACTTTCAAGGAAATGTCGCAGAACTCATGATTACAACAGAGTTTGAATTGACAGGTCGCGAACGTGAAGAAGTCCTCCTTCTCATGGAACGCAATCTGGAAGTCATGAAAGCCTCTGTCCAACTTGGCCTCAATGAAAATAAATCTCGTAGTGGCCTGACAGGTGGAGATGCTGCCAAATTGGATCACTACATCAAAAACGGAAAAACTCTGTCAGATTACACGATTCTCTCAGCTGCCCGAAATGCCATCGCAGTCAATGAACACAATGCCAAAATGGGCTTGGTTTGTGCCACTCCTACCGCAGGAAGTGCTGGCTGTCTCCCTTCCGTTCTCACTGCTGCGATTGAAAAATTAGACCTCAGCCACGAGCAACAATTGGATTTCCTCTTTGCTGCGGGTGCTTTTGGACTAGTCATCGCAAATAATGCCTCTATCTCAGGTGCTGAGGGTGGTTGCCAAGCCGAGGTTGGTTCGGCCTCTGCTATGAGTGCTGCTGCCTTAACTCTAGCTGCAGGCGGAACGCCTTATCAAGCCAGTCAGGCCATTGCCTTTGTCATTAAAAATATGCTAGGCCTCATCTGTGACCCTGTTGCCGGCTTGGTTGAAGTTCCCTGTGTTAAACGTAATGCCATGGGAGCCAGCTTTGCCTTCATCGCAGCAGACATGGCTCTGGCAGGTATCGAATCTAAAATTCCTGTGGATGAAGTTATCGATGCCATGTACCAAGTAGGAGCAAGCATGCCAACTGCCTTTCGTGAAACAGCTGAAGGTGGACTCGCTGCCACCCCTACTGGTCGTCGCCTCCAAAAGGAAATTTTCGGAGAATAAGCTTATCAAATAGGAGAAACCATGACCTCTATCACAGCGATTTTTTTCGATCTGGATGGAACCCTTGTTGACAGTTCTATCGGGATTCACAATGCCTTTACCCATACCTTTAAGGAACTGGGAGTGCCTAGCCCTGATACCAAAACGATTCGTGGTTTTATGGGACCGCCCCTCGAAAGTAGTTTTGCGACCTGCCTTCCCAAAGACCAAATTTCTGAGGCTGTCCAGATATACCGTTCTTACTACAAGGCAAAAGGCATCCATGAAGCTCAACTCTTTCCTCAGATTGTAGACTTGCTTGAGAAGTTATCGAGCAATTACCCTCTTTATATCACCACTACAAAGAATACTCCAACCGCTCAAGACATGACTAAAAATTTGGGAATCTATCATTTCTTTGATGGCATTTATGGTTCCAGCCCTGAAGCACCCCTTAAGGCCGATGTCATTCGCCAAGCCTTACAGACACATCAACTAGCACCGGAACAAGCCATCATCATCGGAGATACCAAGTTTGATATGCTGGGAGCTCAAGAAACAGGCATTCAGAAATTGGCCGTCACTTGGGGATTTGGAGAGCAGGCAGATCTACTAAACTATCAACCTGATTATATCGCCCATAAACCCTTAGAAGTTTTGGAGTATTTTCAATAACATAACGGAGACTGGGCAAAAACTCTATTTCATACTCTTCGAAAATTTCTTCAAACCACGTCAGTTTCTATCTGCAACCTCAATGCTGTGCTTTGAACAACTTACGACTAGCTTCCTAGTTTGCTATTTGATTTTCATTGAGTATCAGAACAAAATGAAGCAAGTTTACATATAACAAAACGCATATTACCAAGGTTCTTTTGAACTGCACCTGATAATATGCGTTTTTCTTTTTTATTCAACGTGGGTTGTTTGATTGGCAAAGGAGATAATGGCTTGTTTCAACTCATCTCCGCTGAGAGTGCGGAACTCTTCAATCTTTTGATCGATGGCTTCTAGAGGCATGACATTAACCTTACCAACGAAAATCTTATCCATAACTTGATTATCAACCAGTTCGGTTGACACCAAGAGTTCTTCGTAGAGTTTTTCACCTGGACGGATTCCAACTTCAACGATTGGAATTTCACTTTCGGTGTGTCCACTTAGAAGGACCATTTTCTTGGCCAAGTCATAAATCTTGACTGGTTTGCCCATATCAAGGATAAAGACTTCTCCATCCTTGGCATAAGCACCAGCATGGATAACCAAACGGCTAGCTTCTGGAATAGTCATAAAGTAACGGGTCATGCGGAAATCTGTCACCGTTACAGGACCACCTTCAGCAATCTGGCGTTCAAAGACTGGAATAACACTACCACGGCTACCAAGAACATTCCCAAAACGAACTGCACAGTAGGTCGATTGGCTACGTTGGTTAAAGCCAGTGACAATCAACTCAGCCACGCGCTTGGTTGCTCCCATAACATTTGGTGGATTAACCGCCTTATCTGTTGAAATCATAACCATCTTAGGTACTTTAGCTTCATCAACAGCCTTAGCAACGTTGTAAGTTCCACGGATATTGTTTTTGAAGGCTTCTTTTGGATTGCGCTCCATCATAGGAACGTGCTTGTGGGCAGCCGCATGATAAACAATAGCAGGCTTGTACTGCTCAAAGACTTGCAAGAGACGATCATAGTCTTGAATGTCCGCAATCACAGGTACATAATCAATTCCTTGGAACTTGCGAATCAATTCATGATAAACAAGGTAGATTGAGTTTTCCCCATGACCAAGCAAGACAATGCGTTCAGGATTGAAACGACTAACTTGGCGACAGATTTCAGAACCGATTGAGCCACCAGCACCTGTAACCAAGATCGTTTTTCCAGTAAGTTCTGTACCCAGACGCGATTCGTCAAGACGAATTTCCTGACGGCCCAAAAGGTCTGTGATATCAATCTTTTGGAAGCCTCCACCTGTTTGGTGAAGTCCCTGAACAACGGTTTCAACCTTAGGCATCTTGTAACATTTGACACCCAGTTTATTACACATCTGCAAGATACGCTCATATTCTGACGGATTAAGCGACGGAATCGCAACGATCACACGCTCGATTTGGTGGCGTTTGGATAATTCAGGCAGATTGTCATAAGAGCCCAAAACAGGGATACCACCAAGTTTTTGACCCTTTTTCTTTTCATCCTTATCCAAAATACCAACAAGTTCCAAATCACTGGTTGGGTGTTGGTAACTGTTCATAAAGAGGGCACCACCATCACCAGCACCAATCAAGAAAGTCCGACGATGTTCTCCATCACCACTACCTTTTTTGCGTTTAGAGTAGATTAGCTGCCAAGTAATCCGTGGCAATAAAATCAAGAAGGTACTCAACAAGATAAAGAGCACAATAAAACGGATGGAGAAGAGTGGCAAGAAGGCATAGCAGATACTATATGACAGGATACTGCTTGCAGTCACACCAAAAAAGATTTTCATAAAATCCGTAATCTTGCTGTAACGACTAATACTAGCGTTCAACCCCCAAAATGCAATCATCAATTGATAGAACAAGAAGGCCAAACTCGTATAGATAATGTAGTCAACAGGTGCTGGATTAATCAAGCCGTAGAATAAGATATAAGATACAATGATGGAAACCACCATACTCAAAATATCAAATATTCCCCAGAAAACCTGCTTTTGTTGTTTATTTAAAATTTCCACCAGATCAATCACATAATCTGTGAGTTTTTTATTCATAGAAATTTACTCCTCCTTAAAAGAGTTTTACTATATTATTTATATTGTTATTATAGCACATTTTGATTTATTTGGCTTATTTTTCCAAATAAATTACTGTTCCCTTATAATCCTTCTTCCATTTAACCCCTCTAATTAAACCTACAATCGTCCCAAGGCCATAAGCAAAGTGAATCGAAAATAAAAGAAAGGGCATCACAATTAGAAATCCATTTTTATGTTTTAATAAAGTCAGAAAAGTGAGCAGTAATAAAAGTAGAAAATAAGCACCTAATAGTAAAGTTATAAATAAGAATGTGAATGGTAACAATGCTAGGCTAAACACAAGACTCAAAACAAATAAACAAGGGACATAGTGAAATAGTGATAAACACTTAGGCTGAACATGAGTTGTCAAGCCAACCCACAAACCATTTGAATACTTTTGATACAGCATTTTCTTGAATGTTGGTCGAATATACTGATAAGATAGAATACTTGGGCTATAGCGGATTTTATAACCATGTTCTCGAATTCTATAATGAATATCATTATCTTCAGTTCGGTCAAGTTGCTCATTTACTAAACCAACCTTCTGGAAAACCTCTCGTTTATACATCCCATGAAAAATGGAAGAAACATATCTATCCTCAGAACTATTTCGGTAATTGGCAATGCTACTGCCAAACATATTTTCCTCAACAAGATGCAGGGTCTCTGCCCATTTTCCCTTTCCTTCAACAATCGTCGGTCTAGGTCCCCCACAGACAGATTCACCTTGTTGAATAACAGCCACATTGTTCATTACAAAACTCTCAGTAACTTTTGAATGGGCATCAATTTTTAAAATAAGGTCCCCTACAGAATGTTTAACTCCCAGGTTAAAACCACTAGCTTGATTTTTCTTAGGATTGTTATACAATCTGATTGAGTTAAACTCTGTGTCTTCTTTTATAAATTGCTGAATGATGGCTGTTGTCCCATCTGTAGACATAGCATTTATAAATAGAATTTCAATATTCTCTTTAGGATAGGTTTGATTTTTTAAGTCTTCAATTAGACCAGGCAAATATTTTTCTTCATTGTATGCACTGATTACAATGGATACGAGAAGACTGTCAACATTTTGAGTCACTACTACTCTCCTGAATTTTTCCTTCCACTATTTTATCATAATTTTCAAGACTTTCCTATTTTTATCTTGAAAGCCAAAAAACCTTACTTGACATTATAGTGAAAAAGCCTTAAAATAAGCTGTTATTAAAATCAGCTAGAAGAGGTATTATATGAAAAAGCAATCACTCTTTTTTGTTCCAGGTATTATCCTGATTGGTGTTTCCTTGCGGACTCCTTTTACTGTTTTACCCATTATTTTGGGAGATATTTCGCAAGGGCTGGGGGTAGAAGTTAGTTCGCTTGGTGTCTTGACCAGCCTTCCCCTCCTCATGTTTACCCTCTTCTCACTCTTTTCTACCCGACTGGCTCAGAAAATCGGCTTGGAGCATCTCTTTACCTACAGCCTCTTCTTCTTAACCATTGGCTCTCTGATTCGACTAATCAATCTGCCTCTCCTCTATCTAGGAACCTTGATGGTTGGGGCAAGCATCGCAGTCATCAATGTGCTGCTTCCTAGTCTCATCCAAGCCAATCAACCAAAGAAAATTGGTTTTCTGACCACCTTATATGTAACTTCTATGGGGGTTGCGACGGCTCTTGCTTCCTATCTGGCTGTGCCTATTACACAAGCCAGTTCTTGGAAAGGACTTATCATCCTCCTCACCCTGCTTTGTCTAGCAACTTTTTTGGTCTGGTTGCCAAATCACCGCTATAATCACAGACTGGCTCCACAAATCAAACAAAAAAGTCAAACAAAGGTCATGCGTAATAAACAGGTCTGGGCAGTTATTGTCTTTGCAGGTTTTCAATCCTTGCTCTTTTACACCGCTATGACCTGGCTACCTACCATGGCCATCCATGCAGGCCTATCCAGTCACGAAGCTGGCTTGCTGACTTCTATCTTCTCTCTGATTAGCATTCCTTTTTCAATGACCATCCCAAGCCTGACAACCAGCTTGTCTACTCGTAATCGTCAGCTCATGCTCACTTTGGTTTCACTAGCTGGTGTGGTCGGCATTTCCATGCTCTTTTTCCCTATTGGCAATTTCTTTTACTGGCTTGCCATCCATCTCCTCATCGGAACCGCAACCAGCGCCCTCTTCCCTTATCTCATGGTCAACTTTTCACTTAAGACAAGCGCCCCTGAAAAGACTGCCCAATTGTCCGGCCTATCTCAAACAGGAGGCTATATCCTGGCAGCCTTTGGGCCGACTCTCTTTGGCTACAGTTTTGACTTTTTCCACTCTTGGGTACCAGCTGTAGCTGCCCTCTTGCTCGTCGATATCCTGATGACTGTGGCCCTCTTTACAGTGGACAGAGCTGATAAAATCCTTTAAACTTCTAGTCTTAGCTAGAAGTTTTTTTATATATAAAAATTTTACACATTTCTCTTGACAGGGCTTTCTTTTAGATGTACAATGTATGTGTAGAAAAATTATATATAAAAATCTTACACATTAGAAAAGGAGGTTCCCCATGTACTTTCCAACATCCTCTGCCTTGATTGAATTTCTCATCTTGGCTGTACTGGAGCAGGATGATTCTTATGGTTATGAGATTAGCCAAACCATTAAGCTGATCGCTAATATCAAAGAATCTACACTCTATCCTATCCTAAAAAAATTGGAAGGCAATAGCTTTCTGACAACCTATTCTAGAGAGTTTCAAGGTCGCATGCGCAAATACTACTCCTTGACAAATGGTGGTATAGAACAGCTCGTGACCCTAAAAGATGAATGGGCACTCTATACAGACACCATCAATGGCATCATAGAAGGGAGTATCCGCCATGACAAGAACTGAATACCTGACTCAGCTAGAACTCTATCTCAAAAAACTACCTGAAGCTGACCAAATTGAAGCCATGGACTATTTCAGGGAACTCTTTGACGATGCTGGAGTCGAAGGAGAAGAAGAACTCATCGCTAGTTTGGGAACTCCCAAAGAAGCGGCCCACGAAGTTCTCTCTAATCTTCTCGATAAAAAAATCAATGAGGCACCCGCTCAAAAAAATAACCGACAAATTTTGCATATCGCCTTGTTAGCTCTCCTTGCAGCACCCATCGGTATTCCTCTGGGAATCGCCATCCTCGTGTCCCTGTTCGCAATCCTTATGGCAGCCTTGACTGTCATCTTGGCTTTCTTTGCGATTTCCATACTTGGTATCATCGGCGGATTCCTATTTTTAGTTGAAAGTTTCACTGTCCTAGCCCAAGCCAAATCAGCCTTTATCTTGATTTTCGGTTCTGGCTTACTGGCTATCGGTGCTTCTTCGCTGGTTTTATTAGGTATTTCCTATGTAGCTCGCTTTTTCGGCCTACTCATTGTTCGCCTGGTGCAATTTGTTCTTAAAAAAGGAAAGAGAGGTGACCAGCATGCGTAAATGGACAAAAGGATTTCTCATTTTTGGTGTGGTGACTACCGTTATCGGCTTTATCCTGCTCTTTGTAGGCATCCAATCTGACGGAATCAAGAGCCTACTTGCCATGTCCAAGGAACCTGTCTATGATAGTCGGATGGAAGAGCTGACCTTTGGCAAGGAAGTCGAAAACCTAGATATTACGCTCCACCAGCACGCTCTGACCATCACAGACTCTTTCGATGATCAAATCCACATTTCTTATCATCCATCTATTTCTGCTAACCATGATCTTGTCACAAATCAAAACGACAAAACTCTAAGCCTCACTGATAAGAAACTGTCTGAAACTCCATTTCTCTCTTCTGGAATCGGCGGGATTCTCCATATCGCAAGTAGCTACTCTAGTCGTTTTGATGAAGTTATTCTCCAATTGCCAAAAGGAAGAAGCCTAAAAGGAATCAACGTGTCAGCCAATCGTGGACAAACCAGTATCACCAATGCCAGTCTTGAAAATGCGATCATCAATACCAATAATGGCTTTCTCCTAAGAATCACAGAGAGTCGGATAAAAAACAGCAAACTCACAACCCCCAATATTATCAATATCTTTGATACAGACCTTACAGATAGTCAGCTAGAGTCAACAAAACATCACATCCACGCTGAAAACATCCAAGTACACGGTAAGGTGGAATTGGTAGCGAAAACAGACCTAAAACTGCTACTTTCCGAAGAAGAAAAACAAAGAATCAACTTAGATCTTTCAACAAAATATGGTTCTATTCTTCATTTTGTGAGAGAAGGAAGACATTCATTTAACAACAAAGAAAACAAAGATGAACGATTAAGCAATCCTTATAAAACAGAAAAAGCAGATGCAAAAGATCAACTCATGGCAAGAGCAGAACAGGATATCTATCTACTCAAATCAGAGGAACACGAGTCTTCTTCTAGAAATCGTTGAAAAAAGCGCTTACATCTGCTACTATGGAAGCATATTTATCTAACTAAAAAGGAGGTTCTACCATGAAACAAGAATGGTTTGAAAGTAATGATTTTGTAAAAACAACAAGCAAGAACAAGCCTGATGAACAACCCAAAGATGTTAAAGACAAGGCTGAAGAAACGATAGTCGATCTCGATACACCAATTGAAAAAAATACTCAAGTAGAGGAGGAAGTCTCTCAAGCTGAAGTCGAACTGGAAAGCCAGCAAGAAGAGAAAATTGAAACGCCTGAAGACAGTGAATCGAGAGCAGAAATAGAAGAAAAGAAAGTATTAGATTCTACTGAAGAAGAGCAAGACCTTTCTAAAGAAACAGAAAAAGTCACTATAGCTGAAGAGAGTCAAGAAGCACTTCCTCAGCAAAAACCAATCTTGAAAGAGACACTTCTTATCAGTCAATCCTTAGAAAGTCCCTATATCCCCGACCAAGCTCCAAAATCTACGGATAGATGGAAAGAGCAAGCGCTTGATTTTTGGTCTTGGCTAGTGGAAGCAATCAAATCTCCTACGAGCAATCTTGAAACAAGTAGCACACACAGCTATACAGCCTTTCTCTTGCTCATTCTGTTTTCTGCATCTTCCTTTTTCTTTAGTATCTACCACATCAAACATGCTTACTATGGACATATAGCAACTATGCATAATCACTTCCCTGAACAATTTGCTTCATTAAATCTCTTTTCGATTATCTCTATCCTAGTAGCAACAACACTCTTCTTCTTTTCATTCATCTTGGGTAGTTTCGTTGTGAGACGATTTATCCACCAGGAAAAGGACTGGACGCTAGAAAAGGTTCTCCAACAATATAGTCAACTCTTGGCAATTCCAATCTTCCTCACTGCCATTGCTAGTTTCTTTGCCTTCTTTGACAGCCTGCGATTTACAGCCCTCTTGTGTGTGATTAGCATTGGAATCATTCTGCTTGCTAGTCTCCATATCATTACAAGACCTAGTCAAGCAAGTGAAACCGACTCCTTCTATCAGTTATTCTTGTCTGTCCTTGTGAACGGAGTGATTATCCTCCTCTTCTTTGTAGCTGAAGTGGCACTGATTGGAGATTATCTTCGTATCTTGGCCTTTCTTTAAACTTCAATCCTGTCTTTCATGGCAGGATTTTTTATATATCAAAAAGCAAGTCAATTGACCTGCTTCTGCTTTACTCTTCTTGTGCTAATGCTTTAAAATCTTTGTCTAAGATGGGTTGTATTTCTAATTGATTGGCGTCTAGTTGGTGGTAAAATGCTGATGGTAGTGACTCTAGGAATTTTGCATAGTCCAAGCGGGCGATAGCCTCATAGTCTTCTGGTTTAGAGCCATCTCCTGTAATTTGAACCAAGTCAATCTCCCATTGGACTTCCTTACCCAGCAATTGCTCAATATAGGCTGCAGGCACAAATGGTTCTCTCGGTAAAACAGTCTTGACGCCTTGAGCCAAATGATAAACACCGTGCACTTGGCCTTCTCCATCCTGATAGAAGGAAACTCTTGTAAAGTAGGCATCTGTCTCTTGAACAGCACGTACACACGCTTCAAATTGAGCTAAGCCATCCTCCTCTAAAAACCTTTTCAAATCCTCATGACTAAAGAAAACAGGATTAAAAATTCCTTGGCAAATCGTAAAACGGGCTGCACTATCAGCCAGATGGGCTTGAATACTTGCTTGGAAATAAACTTCAAAGTCAAAACCATCTAGTCCTTCAATCTCAGTTCCTGTATAAGCAAGTAGGGCTTCTAAAAATGCTTTGATAATCCGCCAGTCTGTCTTCGTGAGTAGGTCAGGAAGATCGACACGGTAAGCCTTTTGATCATCAGCATAACTAACCTTAAAGAGAAATTGTGATTGCCCCACTATCGCACACTCAATATACTCAAGACGGCTAAGAGACTGACGGAGATAGACGGCATCATAGCTATGTGACTCCAAGCCATCTACCAAGGCCAAGATAGACTTGGCAGTCAAAATTTCCTGTTCTCCTAAAATGCTCTGTTTATTTGGAATAAAAAATGTTTTCGTCATAACTGGACTCCTTTGAAATCGTTTACATATAGTATAACTTATTTTTCTGAAAGATACAAAAACAAACTTTAGATTTTTGAGTAAAAAGCATAGAAAAACAGCCCCCAAGGACTGTTTGATCTTATACAGTAGCTGCTTGATCCAAGCTTTCACCGATAGCAGCTAGGCGCTCGACAACTTCAGCTTGTGTCAATTCATTTTCTGAAACATAGCGGTTACGTGGGTGAACACGGCACTCGTGTGAGCATCCACGAAGGTACTTATCTTCATTTTCTTCTGATGTCAAGATACGACGGTTACAGAATGGATTTCCACAGTTGACATAACGTTCACATGGTGTTCCATCAAACCAGTCTTTCCCTACGATGGTTGGGTTGACATGGTTGACATCTACGGCGATACGCTCGTCAAAGACGTACATTTTTCCATCCCAAAGCTCACCTTGAACTTCTGGGTCTTTACCGTAAGTTGCAATTCCTCCGTGCAATTGGCCGACATCTTTGTAGCCTTCACGGACCATCCAGCCTGAGAATTTCTCACAGCGAACGCCACCTGTACAGTAAACCACGACACGCTTGTCCATGAATTTTTCCTTGTTATCACGAACCCATTGTGGCAACTCACGGAAGTTACGAATGTCTGGACGGATAGCCCCACGGAAATGTCCTAGGTCGTACTCGTAATCGTTACGTGTGTCAAGGACAACGGTATCTTCGTCAAGAAGGGCTTCTTTGAACTCTTTTGGAGACAAGTAAGCACCTGTTGTTTCAAGTGGGTTGATGTCGTTATCAAAATCGTTATCTTCCAAACCAAGGTGGACAATTTCTTTCTTGTAGCGAACAAACATCTTCTTGAAGGCTTGTTCATTTTCTTCGTCAATCTTGAACCAGAGGTCTTCCATTCCTGGGAGGCTATGAACGTAGTCCATGTATTTTTGAGTTGTTTCGTAGTCACCTGAAACTGTTCCGTTAATTCCCTCGTCAGCGACTAGGATACGGCCTTTAAGACCGATTGATTTACAGAAAGCCAAGTGGTCTGCAGCAAATTGCTCTGCATTTTCAATTGGAGTATAAAGGTAGTAAAGTAAGACACGAATATCTTTTGCCATAAGATTTGTTCTCTTTTCTATTCTTAAATTTTCAGAATTTTTCATCT
>CAUQIP010000014.1:0-41271 GCA_963518235.1 uncultured Streptococcus sp.
TTAGACTAATTTCCACTTCGGTTGGGCAAATGGAAGTTACTTTGAGAAGTTACCACTCAGATTTTAGAGCTTATAATTTCCAGTTTTCTGTTGACAAAATATCCTTAAAGGTATAGGATAGAGGTACTAATACTCGGAGGTAAGGGAGACATGAACAACTAAGTCTATCAAATAAAGAACCTTTATTTAGTAGATTTTGTTTTGGTCTCTTTTTGTGTGCTCTTTTCATACTAGATTTTCTAGTATCTTATCCTCATTGAAAATCAAAAAACTAGAAAGCTAACCATCTGCTCCTCTTGAGTTGTATTAGGCAATCCTAAGCTAGTTTGACGAGCTTTTCAACGGGGATAATAGAGTTTTCGATAGTGACTTTTGGCTCTACTAGATAAAGTAGAGCTTTTTGTTACGCACTATGGACATTCTAGAAAGGGCAATCATATGATAAACATCAATCATCTAACCATCACACAAAACAAAGATTTACGAGACCTTGTATCTGACCTAACCATGACCATCCAAGACGGGAAAAAGGTAGCTATTATTGGCGAAGAAGGAAATGGCAAATCAACCTTACTTAAAACTTTAATGGGGGAAGCTTTGTATGATTTCACTATCAAGGGCGACATCAAGTCTGACTATCAGTCACTGGCTTACATTCCTCAAAAACTTCCCGGGGACCTGAAAAAGAAAACTCTACACGACTACTTCTTCTTAGATCCTGCCGATTTAGACTACAGCATCCTCTATCGTTTGGCGGAGGAGTTGCATTTTGATAGTGATCGTTTTGCTAGCGACCAAGAGATTAGGAGCCTTTCGGGCGGCGAAGCTTTGAAAATTCAGCTCATCCATGAGTTAGCTAAACCCTTTGAGATTCTATTTTTAGATGAACCTTCAAATGACCTAGACCTTGAGACGGTTGATTGGCTAAAAAATCAGATTCGAAAGATTAGGCAAACTGTTATTTTCATTTCCCATGATGAAGAATTTCTTTCTCATACGGCAGATACTATTGTTCACTTGCGACTGGTCAAGCACCGTAAAGAAGCAGAAACGCTAGTAGAGCATTTAGACTATGATAGCTATAGCGACCAGAGAAAGGCTAATTTTGCCAAACAAAGCAAGCAAGCTGCTAACGACCAAAGAACCTATGACAAAACCATGGAAAAGCATCGGCGAGTCAAGCAAAATGTAGAAACTGCACTTCGAGCTACCAAAGACAGTACTGCCGGTCGCCTATTGGCTAAAAAGATGAAAACTGTCCTCTCACAAGAAAAACGCTACGAAAAGGTAGCTCAGTCCATGACCCAAAAGCCACTTGAAGAGGAAGAAATCAGACTTTTCTTTTCAGAAATCCAACCATTAGCGGCTTCTAAAGTCTTAATCCAACTGGAAAAAGAAAATTTGTCCATTGGCGAGCGCGTTTTGGCTCAGGAGTTACAACTAACTATCCGTGGCCAAGAAAAAATCGGTATCATCGGCTCAAATGGTACTGGGAAATCAACTCTGTTAGCCAAGTTAGAGCAACTACTAAGTGCCAAAAGAGAGATTTCTCTTGGTGTTATGCCACAAGATTATCAGAAAAAACTGCAATTGGATTTATCCCCAATAACCTATCTCAGCCAAACTGGAGAAAAAGAGGAACTACAGAAAATCCAATCTCACCTAGCCAGTCTCAATTTCAGTTATCCAGAAATGCAGCATCAAATTCGCTCCTTATCTGGTGGCCAACAAGGTAAACTCCTTCTTTTGAATTTAGTGCTGCGAAAACCAAACTTTCTCCTTCTGGATGAACCTACACGAAACTTTTCTCCAACTTCTCAACCAGAAATCAGAAAACTCTTTGCCACTTATCCTAGTGGACTCATCACTGTTTCACATGACAGGCGTTTCTTAAAAGAGGTCTGTTCAAGCATCTATCGATTGACAGAACATGGTTTGGAGGTCGTTAATTTAGAAGATTAATAAATTTGTAACATAGCAAAAATCCAGAGACGACCTCTGGATTCTTTTTACATATGTTTTAAACGTTCAATCCGCTCTGCGATAGGTGGGTGGGTATAAAAGAGTTTTTGGAACCCTCCCCCTTTCTTGGGATCATTGATATAAAGTGCACTGCTGGCATCATCGACAGGACGACTCATCGGTTTACTGTTATCCAACTTACGTAGAGCATTTATCATCCCTTGAGGATTGCGCGTCAACTCGACACTGGAAGCATCAGCTAGGAATTCCCTCTGACGAGAAATAGCTAGTTGCACCAAGGTTGCAGCGAGAGGTGCCAGCACAATAGCTAGTAGTGAAACCACGAGCATAATGATTTCTAAGCCATTTCCATCTTTTTCGTCGTCACTTCGTCTGCGACCTGCGCCACCCCACCACATCATACGACCGGCCATACTAGAAAGCATGGTAATGGCACTGGCAAGGGCAACGGCAATAGTCGAAATTCTAATATCGTAGTTACGGATATGACTGACTTCATGGCCCATAACAGCTTCTAACTCCTCACGATTCATGATAGCTAGGAGACCTGACGTCGCAGCAACCGCCGCATTTTGCGGGTTAGAACCTGTCGCAAAAGCATTTAAGGCAGGATCATCAATGATGAAAACTCGTGGCATGGGAATCTGAGCCACCATAGCCATATCTTCCACTACATGGTAGAGATCTGGTGCCGTTTGTTCATCAACCTCACGCGCCCCGTTCATGGACATGACAATCTCTGTCGATTGAAAAATCATGGACAAGGCATAGATAAAGCCGATAATCAGTGCGATAACCAAACCACCAAGCCCAGATTGCATAAAGAGATAACCAACCGCATAGCCAACAAGAGCTAAGAGTAGGAAAAATACCAGCAACAAAATCCATGTTTTTCGTTTATTGCTTGCAATTTGATCAAACAACATCTTAGTCACCTAAACCGCTAAAATCAACTTTAGGTACTACCTTTTCCTCTTCTGGTGTTTGAAGGAAATCTGCTGCTTTAAATCCAAACATTCCAGCGATAATATTGCTTGGGAAAGTTTCTAATTTTACATTGTAGTTGCTGACAACACTGTTGTAGAGTTGCCGAGAGTAAGAAATTTTATTTTCTGTATTGGTCAACTCCTCTTGCAATTTTACAAAGTTTGCACTAGCTTTCAAATCTGGATAGCTTTCTGCAACTGCAAAAATACCTGAAACCTGACGAGTAAGGGCATCACTAGCTTTCATAGCTTCTGCTGGTGAAGTCGCTGCCGCCACTTGGTTACGCAGTTCTGCCACCTTTTCAAGGGTAGAACCTTCATATTTGGCATAACCTTTTACAGTCTCAATCAAGTTTGGCAAGAGGTCGTTTCTACGTTTCAACTGAACATCAATCTGACTCCAAGCCTCCTTTGTTTGCATACGATTTTTAACCAAACCGTTATAGCTAACAATCACAAAAATAACAATAAGAGCTAAAACTCCAAGAATAATCCAAGTCATGATATAAGTCCTTTCTACTTTTAGATTAGTACCAGTATATCAAATTTTTAATGATTGTGGTAAAATAAGATGATATTAAAGAAGGAAATAACTATGAAACCAGAAACATTTTACAACTTGCTTGCCGAGCAAAATCTTCCACTTTCGGACCAGCAAAAAAAACAATTTGAACGTTATTTTGAACTCTTGGTCGAGTGGAATGAAAAGATTAATTTGACGGCTATTACGGACAAGGAAGAAGTTTATCTCAAACATTTTTACGATTCGATTGCACCCATTCTGCAAGGCTTGATTCCCAACGAAACTATCAAACTTCTTGATATTGGAGCTGGAGCAGGATTTCCTAGTCTACCAATGAAAATCCTCTATCCTCAGTTAGATGTAACTATCATTGATTCTCTCAACAAGCGCATCAACTTCCTCCAACTTTTGGCTCAAGAACTGGATTTGGACGGTGTTCATTTCTACCATGGACGTGCAGAAGACTTAGCTCAAGACAAGAACTTCCGTGCTCACTATGATTTTGTAACAGCTCGTGCTGTAGCCCGTATGCAGGTCTTGTCTGAATTGACAATTCCCTACCTTAAAGTTGGCGGAAAACTATTGGCACTCAAGGCTAGCAATGCGCCTGAGGAATTATTAGAAGCTAAGAATGCCCTCAACCTCCTCTTCAGTAAGGTCGAAGATAATCTCAGCTACGCCCTACCAAATGGAGATCCGCGTTATATCACAGTGGTGGAAAAGAAAAAAGAAACGCCAAATAAATATCCAAGAAAGGCTGGCATGCCCAATAAACGCCCGCTTTAAATTTTTTAGTAAAAAATATTTACAAAGTAAACCTCGCTCTTTTATTTCTAGGCTCGGAAAAAAATGATTTACAAAATCAACCTCGCTCCTTTATTTCCAGGCTCGGGAAAAAATGATTTACAAAATCATTTTTTTCTGCTATACTATCACAAGCAAAGGTTTTTAATGTCATCCCGTGAGGTGACGAAGACGCAGAAATACTTGAAACTCTTTAAAGTCTAGATTTTAGAGAAGTCTTACTCTGAGGGCCTATTGCTGTAAAATAATGGGCTCTTTTTTGATGCCCAAAAGTGAGGTTTATATGAAACAAGAATCAACTGTTGATTTGTTACTAGACGTTGACCAACGTCCTTCGGCTGGCAAAGGAATTCTCCTTAGTTTCCAACACGTTTTCGCCATGTTTGGTGCGACCATCTTAGTACCATTGATTTTGGGAATGCCTGTATCTGTTGCCCTTTTTGCTTCGGGTGTTGGAACACTCATCTACATGATCGCAACTGGTTTTAGAGTTCCAGTTTATCTAGGATCATCATTCGCCTTTATCACAGCTATGTCGCTAGCTATGAAGGAACTAGGAGGGGATGTATCAGCTGCACAAACAGGGGTTATCCTTACAGGTTTTATCTATGTCCTTGTGGCTGCTGGTGTTCGTTTTGCAGGTACAAAATGGATTGATAAACTCTTGCCACCAATCATCATCGGACCTATGATCATCGTTATCGGTCTTGGACTTGCAGGTTCAGCTGTTACCAATGCTGGTCTTGTAGCAGACGGGAATTGGAAAAATGCTCTTGTAGCCGTTGTTACTTTCTTGATTGCTGCCTTTATCAATACAAAAGGAAAAGGCTTCCTACGAATCATTCCATTCCTCTTTGCCATTATCGGTGGTTACCTCTTCGCACTAACTCTTGGCTTGGTTGACTTTACACCAGTTCTTAAAGCTAACTGGTTTGAAATTCCTGGTTTCTACTTACCATTTAGCACAGGTGGTGCCTTTAAAGAGTACAATCTTTACTTCGGTCCAGAAACCATCGCTATCTTGCCAATCGCTATCGTAACAATTTCTGAACACATCGGAGACCATACTGTTTTAGGTCAAATCTGTGGCCGTCAATTCTTGAAAGAACCAGGTCTTCATCGTACTCTTCTTGGTGACGGTATCGCAACTTCTGTTTCTGCCTTCCTTGGTGGACCAGCCAATACAACTTACGGAGAAAATACAGGGGTTATCGGTATGACTCGTATCGCTTCTGTCTCAGTTATCCGTAACGCTGCCTTTATCGCGATTGCCCTCAGCTTCCTTGGTAAATTCACTGCCTTGATTTCAACCATTCCAAATGCTGTACTTGGTGGTATGTCAATCCTTCTCTATGGGGTTATCGCCAGCAACGGTTTGAAAGTCTTGATTAAAGAACGTGTTGATTTTGGTCAAATGCGTAACCTAATCATCGCAAGTGCTATGTTGGTCCTTGGACTTGGAGGAGCTATCCTTAAACTCGGTCCAGTTACACTTTCAGGTACTGCCCTATCAGCCATGACAGGAATCATCTTGAATTTGATCTTGCCATACGAAAATAAAGACTAATACTCTTCGAAAATCTCTTCAAACCACGTCAACGTCGCCGTAGATATATGTAACTGACTTCGTCAGTCTTATCTACAACCTCAAAGCAGTGCTTTGAGCAACCTACGACTAGTTTCCTAGTTTGCTCTTTTATTTTCATTGAGTATAAGAATCTAAACATATCAAAAAACGAGCATTTCCAATTACGGAAGTGCTCATTTTCTTATTTCCAAAAAAGGAAAGCCCTGCGGCCTTCCTTTGTCTTACTTGCGTTTCTTCTTCGCTTTCTTCATTTTATTCGCCATGCGTTTCATGGACTGTTTCATGGCAAATTCACCGATTTTACCTTTGAGTCCTCCACCAAACATCTGGCTCATATCTGGCATTCCTGCTCCTCCAAGAGCTGACAAGTCAGGCATACCACCTTGTCCCATCATGCCTTCAAGGGCAGACATATCCATTCCTCCCATATTTGGCATATTTTTAGGAAGGTTATTTGGATTGATACCCATTTGCTTCATCATCTTGTTCATATCGCCAGACATAACACCCTGCATGAGCTGTTTAGCTTGGTTAAAGTCTTTGATGAATTTATTGACTTCGACAAAGGTATTTCCAGAACCTGCAGCAATACGACGGCGACGGCTTGGATTTAACAAATCTGGATTTTCACGCTCTTCAGGAGTCATAGAAGACACAATAGCACGCTTGCGCGCAATCTGACGCTCATCCACCTTCATGTTTTGAAGGGCTGGATTATTGGCCATACCTGGAATCATCTTGAGCAAGTCTTCCATCGGCCCCATGTTTTGCACCTGATTCAACTGATCGATGAAATCATTGAAATCAAAGGTGTTTTCGCGCATCTTCTCAGCCATTTCAAGGGCTTTTTGCTCATCGTATTCTTGAGAAGCTTTCTCAATCAAAGTGAGCATATCCCCCATACCAAGGATACGACTAGACATACGGTCTGGGTGGAAGGTTTCAATGTCCGTAATCTTTTCACCTGTACCAGTAAACTTGATTGGTTTTCCAGTAATGTGTCGAACAGATAGGGCAGCACCACCACGAGTATCGCCATCAATCTTAGTAAGGATCACCCCAGTGACTTCCAACTGAGCATTAAACTCACGCGCAACATTGGCCGCTTCTTGACCAATCATGGCATCAACCACGAGGAGAATTTCGTTTGGTTGAGCCAATGCTTTTACGTCACGAAGTTCATTCATCAAAAGCTCATCAATCTGCAAACGACCTGCCGTATCAATCAAGACATAGTCATTATGATTAGCTTGGGCTTGTTCCAAACCTTGACGAACAATCTCCACAGCTGGTATCTCTGTCCCAAGAGCGAAGACAGGCACATCAATCTGTTGCCCCAAAGTCTTAAGCTGATCAATGGCAGCTGGACGATAAATATCCGCCGCAATCATCAAAGGACGGGCATTTTCTTCCTTCTTGAGTTTATTGGCCAATTTACCGGCAAAAGTTGTTTTACCAGCCCCCTGCAAACCAACCATCATGATGATTGTAGGAATCTTAGGTGACTTGATAATTTCTGCCGTATCAGAACCTAAAACGGCTGTCAATTCCTCATCAACGATCTTGATAATCTGTTGGGCAGGATTGAGGGTATCAATGACTTCGTGTCCGACTGCACGCTCACGAACTTTCTTGATAAAGTCCTTCACAACAGGCAAGGCAACGTCGGCCTCAAGCAAGGCCAAGCGAATCTCTTTGGTTGCTTCTTGGACATCAGCCTCAGAGATTTTTCCTTTTTTACGCAGATTTTTAAAGACGTTCTGCAAACGTTCTGTTAAACTTTCAAATGCCATGTTTCTTCCTCTTATTCTCTATTATCAATGCTTGTTAAAATTTCTATCTGCTCCTGCAGAAAGTCATCCTTGGGATAGCGCTCCAAAATCTGGTCAAAAATCTGACTGCGGACAATGTAGTCCGAGTACATGTGCAATTTCATCTCATAATCTTCCAGAATCTTTTCTGTCCGCTTGATATTGTCATAGACAGCCTGACGACTAACACCAAACTCCTCGGCAATCTCAGCAAGGCTGTAATCATCAGCGTAGTAGAGCTCTATATAATTCATTTGCTTATCTGTCAAAAGCGCTGCATAAAATTCAAAGAGCGCATTCATACGATTGGTTTTTTCGATTTCCATAACTTTTATTATACCAAAAAATAGCCTAATCTACCACATTAGCAAGCTCATCCGAGAAGAGAGCAAGCTAAATTTGAAAAAGACAAGAGACTAGCCCCAAGTAATTTCCAATTGATAGCTGGCGAAGGGCTGTCCCTCTTGATTTTGTAGTTGATAGTCTAAATGAATCTTTTGACCATCCACTTCATAGCGACTGGTTTGGATAATAAACTCCTGCATACCCATAGGTGTAGGAATATAGGCCAAACTATCACTATCCTTTAGGAAGCGCATAATGGTCTTGGGGTTGGAAAAACGGCTCATCACCAGTTCTTGACCATGAAATTTAATAACCACTTTTTCCTTTTCCTCATTATAGAAAAGCAGGTAGCTATAATCTCCCTTTTCATGCACTTCTACATCATAGAGTTGGTCAATCACTTCCAACTGCTCATCAAACTGAATCGTATTTCGCATCCGAATCTTCACATCAGGTCCTCTTTCTTGTCTCTTGTCCTACTATTTTACCAAAAACTCTAGCTTTTTGCTATAATGGTCATATGAACGAAAAAGTATTCCGTGACCCAGTTCACAACTACATCCATGTCAATAATCAAATCATCTACGACTTGATCAATACAAAAGAATTTCAACGCTTGCGCCGGATCAAGCAACTGGGAACGTCCAGTTATACCTTCCACGGTGGAGAGCACAGTCGCTTCTCTCACTGTCTAGGAGTCTATGAGATTGCACGACGTATCACAGAGATTTTTGAAGAAAAATATCCTGAGGAATGGAATCATGCTGAATCACTCCTCACCATGACTGCTGCTCTCCTACATGACCTTGGGCATGGTGCCTATTCCCATACTTTTGAACATCTCTTTGATACAGACCATGAAGCCATTACTCAAGAGATTATCCAAAGCCCTGAGACAGAGATTCACCAAGTCCTACTACAAGTGGCGCCAGATTTCCCAGAAAAGGTTGCCAGTGTCATAGACCACACCTATCCTAACAAGCAGGTCGTGCAACTCATCTCTAGTCAAATTGATGCGGACCGCATGGACTATCTCTTGCGCGACTCCTATTTTACGGGAGCATCTTATGGGGAATTTGACCTGACTCGCATCCTCCGAGTCATTCGTCCTATCGAAAATGGTATCGCCTTTCAGCACAATGGCATGCACGCCATCGAAGACTACGTCCTCAGTCGCTACCAGATGTACATGCAGGTCTATTTCCACCCAGCAACACGCGCCATGGAAGTTCTCCTGCAGAATCTCCTCAAACGCGCTAAGGAACTCTATCCTGAGGACAAGGACTTCTTTACACGAACTTCTCCACATCTCTTGCCTTTCTTTGAAAAAAATGTGACCTTGTCTGACTATCTGGCTCTGGATGATGGTGTGATGAATACCTACTTCCAACTCTGGATGACCAGTCCTGACAAGATTCTCGCAGACTTGTCGCAACGCTTTGTCAACCGCAAGGTCTTTAAATCCATTACCTTTTCACAAGAAGACCAAAACCAACTCGCTAGCATGAGAAAATTGGTTGAGGACATCGGCTTTGATCCAGACTACTACACTGCCATTCATAAGAACTTTGACCTCCCTTATGATATCTATCGTCCCGAATCTGAAAATCCTCGGACACAGATTGAGATTTTACAAAAAAATGGTCAACTAGCCGAACTCTCTAGCCTGTCTCCTATCGTCCAATCCCTTGCTGGCAGTCGACACGGAGATAATCGTTTCTATTTTCCAAAGGAAATGTTGGACCAAAACAGTATCTTTGCTAGCATTACCCAGCAATTTTTACACTTGATTGAGAACGATCATTTTACCCCAAATAAAAACTAGAAGAGGAAATTTATGAGTATTAAACTAATCGCCGTCGATATCGACGGAACCCTAGTCAATAGCCAAAAGGAGATTACTCCTGAAGTCTTTTCTGCCATCCAAGATGCAAAAGAAGCTGGTGTCAAAGTCGTGATTGCAACCGGTCGCCCTATCGCAGGTGTTGCCAAACTTCTCGACGACTTGCAGTTGAGAGACGAGGGTGACTATGTTGTGACCTTCAATGGTGCCCTTGTCCAAGAAACCGCTACAGGCCATGAGATTATCAGTGAATCCTTGACCTATGAGGATTATCTAGATATGGAATTTCTCAGTCGTAAGCTCGGTGTCCATATGCACGCTATTACTAAGGACGGTATCTATACCGCCAATCGCAATATCGGAAAATACACTGTGCACGAATCAACTCTCGTCAGCATGCCTATCTTCTACCGCACACCTGAAGAAATGGCTGACAAGGAAATCGTTAAATGTATGTTCATCGATGAACCAGAAATTCTCGATGCTGCCATTGAAAAAATCCCAGCAGAATTTTACGAGCGCTACTCCATCAACAAATCTGCTCCTTTCTACCTCGAACTCCTTAAAAAGAATGTGGACAAAGGTTCAGCCATCACTCACTTAGCTGAAAAACTCGGATTGACCAAAGATGAAACCATGGCTATCGGTGACGAAGAAAATGACCGTGCCATGCTGGAAGTCGTTGGTAACCCAGTTGTCATGGAAAACGGAAATCCAGAAATCAAAAAAATCGCCAAATACATCACTAAATCTAACGATGAATCCGGCGTTGCCCATGCTATTCGTACGTGGGTATTGTAAAAGGGTATGAATAGACGAAAACCGCTCGGCTGAGCGGTTTTTTATAAGTTAGAGAATCGCTAATATTATCTAAATGTACAGTTACTTAAATCTTGAGAGTACAAAAACCGAACCAAAGGAACGCAATCGGTAACCGAGAGTTGTACAGTTACTTAAATCTTGAGAGTACAAAAACAGCCTGTCCAGCTATCGGTAACTTTCCACTGTTGTACAGTTACTTAAATCTTGAGAGTACAAAAACTGTATCTTCTTCTGTTGCTGGTACAAGATAGTTGTACAGTTACTTAAATCTTGAGAGTACAAAAACAGCCAGCTCTAGTTGACTTAATTTGTTAACGTTGTACAGTTACTTAAATCTTGAGAGTACAAAAACTGCGCTATTGCATTACATTTTGTAATTTCAGTTGTACAGTTACTTAAATCTTGAGAGTACAAAAACGGATATACTGTGCTCTGAAATCCCCATTGGTTGTACAGTTACTTAAATCTTGAGAGTACAAAAACCGAACCATCATAGGAACGCAATCGGTAACCGTTGTACAGTTACTTAAATCTTGAGAGTACAAAAACTGATAAATTAGTTAGTGTAGAACGATTAATGTTGTACAGTTACTTAAATCTTGAGAGTACAAAAACGCTGCCTAATCATAGCTTCTTCAACGATTTGTTGTACAGTTACTTAAATCTTGAGAGTACAAAAACGTTCTTCATCATTTACAGAAATACTGTCTTGTTGTACAGTTACTTAAATCTTGAGAGTACAAAAACTGTATCGGTAAGTAGTGATATAGTCATCAAGTTGTACAGTTACTTAAATCTTGAGAGTACAAAAACCAAAATGACACGCTACAAAGCTATTAATAGTTGTACAGTTACTTAAATCTTGAGAGTACAAAAACCGCGTCACCTCGACCGATTTTGTCTGTAAGGTTGTACAGTTACTTAAATCTTGAGAGTACAAAAACCTGCAAGCAAGAAGGCAGTATTGAAACATAGTTGTACAGTTACTTAAATCTTGAGAGTACAAAAACAGACCGAGGAAGAAAAAGAGAGCGGATTCTGTTGTACAGTTACTTAAATCTTGAGAGTACAAAAACCTCAAATTAGTCAATTTTGATTTTTGTTCCCTCAAAACCATTATAAAATCTTAAATCCAACTCGTCAATACCATTCTTTCAAATATTTCAATAACATTGGATTGATTGATTCAATACAGAATTTTGTTTTCATTTTGTACTGATACAAATTATTCAAAATTTTTAATGCTACTTGATCTTCTACAGATAAACTCATGTGGAGAATGTCCGAGCTAAATAAATAGGATCCAATTTTTCTTAAAGAAGTTAAAAATTCTTGTTCATCAGGTATTTGATTTATTGGATACTGATTGGTAAAGCGATTATACATAAATTCTAGAGAATAAAAATGATCAACATAATCGGAAACAATATTGATTTCCTCTAAAACTTCTTTCGTGACATGAAGATAACCTTCATTTGAAGGAAACAACACAATATATAATGAGTTACTATGATTAGTAAGAAACTCCATTTTCTCGCAACATTCAACAAAATCATTATAGGATAAAAAATCATCCAAATTTCGTAATACAAGTAAAAACTTTTCAGAACTGTTCGTCGCCATGACTTCTAACATGGAAAGAAATAATAAAAACTTTGTCTTATTGTCTACAAATTCAAAGGATATATTTTTATCATTTTTTCCAAAGTATGGTAAAAAATTTTTTTGAATTAATTGATTCGTATTAAAATATTTTGCTTCAGTATGATAGATAATGTCATCTAATTGAAGATTCAACTTCTGATTCAATAAAAGTGAAATCCTATCTAAATTGTCATTGATATTTTCAATTTGCTCCATTATCTCTATAGAAGTAATCTTTTTCTTTATATAATCATAAGCTACTGTCCCTTTTTTATATTCCATTTGTTCAATCAAATCATTGATATTGGACACTTGAATTACACTAAATTCTGATCGGGAAACCATTGTATCGTCTATTAGTATTTTAGGCTCATTTTGTTCAAATAGAACTAAATCTTCCTCACTATATTTTTTTCCTCCAAAATACCATAATAGTATCTGCCAAATATAGTATTTTAATTGCTGATCTTGACCTACAATTTGAGTAAATTGACCAAAACTTAATGAAATTTTATCCTTGTATGGATGACTAATGTTTATTTTCATATAACTACCAACTTATTATCACTGACTACTTCTTCTTGCTTTGTTTTTCCACCAATGATTAAAACCATTTCAGAAAATTGTTTCTTAGTCACTGCTAGCAAACGGACATTCCCACTTGGCAGATTACTCTGACTTAATTTTTTATAGAATTTACTAGCAAAACTTCGGTTCGGACAGGTTCTATAATAAACAGAAAACTGTAACATTTCAAAACCATTTGCAATTAAATCTTTCCGAAAATTACGATAGACTCTTTTTTCTTGATTTGTTTCCATTGGTAGATCAAAAAAACACAATAATCTCAATGCTTCATACCTCATTTCTTTAGCTCCATTCTACACTCGACACCATTGGACAGTAAAATTTACTAGTATCCTTATCAGAGATACATTTTAGAAAACCTTTGACATATTTATCCATTGCTACCGTTACAGAACACGTTTCTTTACCGTAACGAATCTTCGCATTTAGTGTATCCGTCAACGCAAGACGAAATTCATATTTTAAATACTCTTCATCTCGTAAATTTTGATAGACCCAGACATCGATAATCTGCCGAAAAGGTTCCATTAGGTCATCAACCAAGTTAAATTGATTATATTCATTCTTATGAAAAATTCCTATTAAGGGATTTAACCCATACCCAGAAATAATACGTGCCATCTGAGCTCTCATGACTGCATAACCATAATTTAGACCAGCATTGATAACATCCGTTTCCTGTTGTGTAAGACGTACGAATTTCTTTCCAAATAATTCATTGAAATAAACTTTTGCAGCATGGCCTTCACGATTGGTTTTATCTCCAAACTCAATATGCTCTTTATACTCCGCTAGTAATTGTATACAATCAATATTCTTCTCAAACATTGCAAGAACATCTTGCTGATTGTTTATTTTGAAATAAGTAACTATCTGCCATAATTTATCTTTTTTCTCCTGCGTCCACAATAATTGCTCCTGTAATTTTTTATAGGCTCTAAAATGGCCATTTTGAGAATGGTAAATTCCTGTAGGCAAGTGCTCATTATCGCAGACAATTAAGGCAATATTATACTTACTTAAAGCACTTAATAACCTTAAAGTTACAACAGTATCCCCTCCTTCTGCTACAATTATCGAAATATCACTCAGTGGGATAACATAGTCTTGACCCATTTTCTTAATCAGAAGATTATCTAACTTCAATTGCATTTTTTCACTCTGACAGACATGCACAATTCTCCAAGTCATCGTATTTTCCTCTTTCCCAAAACGAAAACACCCAGCCATAAATGACAGGGTGTTGAATTCGGCATGAAGCCTTATCTTTGTAGCTTCTGCAAGATTTAAGTAACTGTGCAAGGCGTCCCTTACAATTACTATTATAATACATTGTAAAAGCCTTTGCAACTCTTTTTTAAAATATTTTTTAAAATTTGAGTTTTGGTTCGTCACCCTCTTTTTTAATGAAATGTTTATTACCTAAAATATCTGTTTTGACTTTATAAATAGAAAGATTTTCTATCTGCATATTTTTTTGTAATTGATTAGAGGAAGGTGGCACCTTTCCTAATACCTCCAGTTCTTCACCTTTCTCAAATCTTGCTTTTTCATAAGGTTTCAATTCTATTTTATGTTTTTCAAAACTTTTTGGATTATCTTTCCCAGTACGAGACCAAAATCTAAAAATTTGTTGACAATTCGTTTCAGTATCTTTGATTAAAATTAAATCATTTTTATATAGAGTAAACTTAAATTCAGAATTTTTACCAATTCCCTCTTTCTCTCTTAATTTATTATACGTCTCTGTAGAAATACCATAAGCACCACCTTCTTCAAAAGGCAAATCTGCATACTTTAATCCTAAAAATTCATATTTTTTAGTTTCCATATTGTAATACACATCTGTTCTCCAAGGATTTAAAGATAACAAAGCTACAGTATTTCGACTCCCTTCAGGAGTTATATTTTTGTGTTTACCTAATAAAATATCATAATATTTCAGACTTTTAATTTCTGGACCATTATCTTTTTTACTGTACTTACGGATTGGTCCATTTTCTTGTCTATATTTCTCAAATGGATTAAAATCAACTAATTTTCCAGTTTTATCGTATTCTTTAAATGGTCGATATTGTTCCATTATCTTCTCGATTACTTCATCCCAAGTCTTTCTATCTTTCTGAAACATTAAGAATTGGGATTTATCCTTATTGTATAAATCTAAAAACTTATAGAACCCAGTTTTAGAAGGGGTTTTAGTCCCTAAAGAATAGATATCTTTAATTTTTCCCAAAGTATAAGTGTATTCTTTTTTCTCTTTATCCAACTTTGCTTTTCTTGTTGCGTAAATAGTAG
This sequence comes from uncultured Streptococcus sp., assembly GCA_963518235.1. Classification (GTDB taxonomy): domain Bacteria; phylum Bacillota; class Bacilli; order Lactobacillales; family Streptococcaceae; genus Streptococcus. The sequence goes on from CAUQIP010000014.1 coordinate 15,236, forward strand.
CGTCTGAAATTTTTCGATTGAATTTTGAATCTACTTGATAAGAAAATAGTATACTATCCTCAAACTTCTTGCTACGCAATGTATCAACAAAATGGTCATAAGGAGCTTTAAACACTAACTCTTTGTATTCATCATCAGTTAATGAAATAATTTCTCCAGTCTCTGAATCAACAAACTGTCCTTCTTTATAAGAAATCAGAGGATTATTCTGTTTTTTCCATAATCTTAATTGACTCGAAGCGGCAATAATTAAGGCATCAACAGCATGATGATGGTAAGTCTCACGAGACTTTTCAAGCCTCCACTTTCTTCTTAGCTGAGAGGTAAATTGTCCACGTACCACCGAAATAGTTGTATCAAATTTATGAGCTTTATAAAAATCTTGTAGAGCATTTAAAACAACACGCGATGAGTATCGAGTATCAACTAAATTCCGTTCGATAAACTTCTGCTTCACTTCAATTTTACTAATGTCTTCTTCCGTTAAAAGGTAATCTTTCTTTTTATTACCTAATAATTTAGAATCTTTTACATATGATTTAAACTCACGATATGACCAAGCATCATCCATACTGTCTAATGCCTGAAACGGTGTTCGCTGCCCCTTCTCCTGGTTTGCTGTAGCTAGAACCAATACTTTATTAGATAGACTATCATCAAACGATAAAGATAGAGGTAAAATATGATCAATTTCGTACTTGTACTGATTGTGAATTAAATCTGAAATTGGAATATTCTTCCCAGTATAGAGACACTTCTCTCCCTGCTGGTGCCATAAACGAATCTTAGTAGCCAATTCCTTATGCCCATGAAAAATACTATCTGGTAACTCTTTTTTCCCATTGTATTGGAATGCAGCCTTTTCCATAGCAGCATTTTTCTCATCATGGTTTGCCTTTTGACGTTTTATATAATCTTTCTTAGCATCTTCTTCGTTATTCTCTCGTGCCATTTCGATAACAATATCATCAAAGATACCATATTTTTTAGTTGCTTCGTTGATTATCTTTATGGCCTGTCTGACAGATTTTGCTACCACAGGATTATAGATTTCTTCTGTTACTTCTTTTTCATCAATATACTTAGTTCTTTTTGATGTTTCTTTAAATTTTTGTTTACCCAATCGTGTTAGAATTGCCATCTGCTCTTCTGAAGTTTCATAGAGTTCTGGTATCAATTCCATCATGAGTTTAAGAGAAAAATTATGCCATCCCTTACTAAATAGACTACTATTATTTTTTCTAAATTGAACCAATTCAAGTATTTGGTCTTGACTAAATACATCCATTAACTTTGTATTAATCGCTTCTTCTATACCTTCTCGTTCAGTATTTAGAGTTAAAATATGAGCAAGCTCATCTAGAACTTCTCTAGAAAATTCTCCAACTGGAATTGTTTCTAGCGACTGCATTTTTCGATAGACTTCAAAAGTGTGCATTTCAGGTTTATTGTTTACATCAACTCGATAACCACGTATCTGATCTACTGAAGCATCAATCATTTTAGCAATGTATTTCAATAAGGTTGAAGCCCCTAATGTTTTCGCCGACTTCGCATATTCAACGATTGTTTTCTTTTGTTCCTCACTCAGTTTCTTGGTCTCTGTAGGAACTGTTAAATTATTTAAATCATTTAGCAAATTAAACTCTTGAGCAGTATAGGAAGCTTTTGAAGCCCTGTATTCATTCGGATAAAATGTACATTTACCAATTAAAATACCAAAAATATTATCTAACGTCGTACCGTCTGTTCTGAAACGTCCATAATCCGTCCGAGATTTTTCATTACCTGGCCCATGATAGTATTTTCTTTTCTCTGTAAGGATTTTTAAGTAATCTTCTATAAACTTATCCGTGATCTGATTATTAAATTCTTGCTGTTTTCTAAGAATTCGTTCAGCTTCTTTTCTATAAGCAGATGTTGAAAAAACGTTAATTAATCGGTGCTTATCGCCTTTTTCTTCAACAGTAAAATCTCCCCTTACTTGACCATATTTTTCAAAACGCTCTAGTTGGATTTGACCAGGTGTTTGTTCAGTAAGTAATTTTCTATTTTCCTCAACTGCCTTACCATAATCAGACGATACTGCACCACCATCCTCAGAAGCATCATCTAAATAGCTAATCCCACGTCTCTTAACAATGTTCTTTAAAGCTATGAACAGCTCCTCATTCGTTAGTTGCTGATTCAAGCCATGTACTCGAAGCCGATATGGATTAAGATTAATGGATACCTTAGAAAAATCAGTTAACAAACCATAGTCATCAAATAGATCCTGAAAGCGAACAACACGGTGTTTTTTCCTACGATTTAATCGTCTACCTTGTCTACTGTTTCTTCTTTCAACATTATTATCAGCAGTTGCAGCTGGGAAAATACGAGAATTCGTATGGATAATCTCACCAGTATCTTTTTTTAGAATACCTACACCTACTGATCCAATACCAATATCCAAACCTAAAACTAAACCGTTCATAATCAAACTCCTAACTAATTATCATATTAATTAAATTTTACCCTTTACTTCCTAAAAAATCAAATCATTATAAGCAATTACTAAAAATCTTTTACTATTATATAATTATATAAAAATTCTCCCATCTCCTTCATTCACAAAAAACAAAAAAGCGTAATCTAACGCTTTTGGAGTTCTATTTTAACTTGAATGATTTCTACATAAAAATCAATAGTTTCTATGCCCCCTGCCGGAATCGAACCAGCAACTACTCCTTAGGAGGGAGTTGTTATATCCATTGAACTAAGGGAGCTAGATAAAAACTCTGCTGAAGAAGCAGAGTTTTTTAGTCGAATTAACGACGGATTTCTTTGATACGAGCTGCCTTACCTTGAAGTGCACGCAAGTAGTACAATTTCGCACGACGTACTTTACCGTAACGAACAACTTCGATTTTTTCAACACGTGGAGTGTGGATTGGGAAGATACGCTCAACACCTACACCGTTAGAGATTTTACGAACTGTGTAGTTTTCTGAGATACCAGCACCTTTACGTGCGATAACAACACCTTCAAAAATCTGGATACGTTCACGGTTACCTTCGACAACTTTCGCGTGTACACGAACAGTGTCACCAGGACGGAATGATGGGATATCTGTACGAAGTTGACCTTCAGTCAAGCTTTGGATTAATGGATTCATTTTATTCTCCTATCTTTGTCAATCTTGAGGAACCTTCCTCAGCGGATAAACTGTATTTTTGTGCGTCCATTACACACAAGATACAGTTTACCAAATTTCCATAAAAAAGTAAAGAAATTTATAGCAGAATTCCTAAAAAAATCGCAACCAAACCACCTAGGTAGGTCAAAGTCAGGTAAGAATAAAAAACTTTCTTATCACTTAACAGTCTTTGAAGTTCGTCATTCAAGGTCGAAAAAGTTGTCAAACCTCCACAAAAACCCGTTGCTAGAATAGCATAGACTTCCTTAGACTCTACATGATTGTAGAATAAGCCAATCAAAAAACACCCTAACAGATTTGCAATCAGCGTTCCGAAAGGCAATTTAAAAGCTTGATTATAGCGGGAAAAGAAATACCGTACGAGCGCTCCAAGACCACAAGCAATTGCAAGATAGACGATTACCATTTCTTCCTCCCTAGAAAATAAGCCAAAAGTAGGCCTCCACCAATACTCAAAAGCAAATACATAACCAAACTAAGATAACGCCCTGTATCCAGTAATTTTACAGCATCAAGCATGAGACTAGAAAAGGTTGTTAAACCTCCGCAAAAACCCGTCCCCAGTGCTAAAATAACACCTTTACTTGTCCCCTTATAAACTAAATAGCCCTTAACAAGATAAACCAAGCAAAAAATACCTAGATAGTTAACAAGAAGGGTTCCCCAAGGAAAGTCAGGACTGGCTGGTAACCAAGTGGAAACTAGGTAGCGGACAAGTCCGCCCAACATAGCAGCTAGTAAAATCCCTAGCGGATAAAAATGTTCTTTTTTCATTTGATATTTTGATCCTGATAATCACGCGAACGTTTGAGTATGTCCGAAAAAGTCGCTACAATAGTCTCCTGATAGCGCTTGTCCTCTACACGACTCCTAACCTTTTCAAAGATAATTGCTTCTCTCTTGGTATCTAAAATCGGTTTCCCTGAAGCCTTCTTATAAGCGACAACCCCTTCAACTAAATGCATTCGTTCTTCTAACAGTTTGACAATTTGATCGTCAATTTGATCAATTTCTTGACGAATAATATCTAAATCCATACAATCTCCTCCTTTATTTGAATTATTGTATCAAAAAGCCACCAAATAGGCTAGTAAAATCCCAACTCACGATAAGAAAAATGCACTGATTGATTACATCAGCGCAGTTTTATTCTTATCCTACTTTAGCAGCCAATTCTTCTGCGAATTGTTCCAAGCGTTCAATGTCTTCTTCCTCAGCAGAAAGATCAACTTTGACACACTCTGATCCTTTTTCTGCTCCTGTTGACACAAAAACACGGTCAAAGTCATCAACAGCCTTACAGAATTCATCGTAGAAGGTATCGCCTGAGCCGACCACTCCGTAGATTTTGCCATTCAAGTTGAGGTCTGCTAGGTCTTCGTAGAAGTCCATCATCTCATCTGGCAATTCACCATCACCATAAGTATAGGTCGCAACGATAGCGATGTCCGCTTCCAAGAAGTCTGAAGCGTCAACAGTTGTACATTCATCAACATCAACATCCAAGCCCAAGTCACGTAATTTGTCTGCTACAATATCTGCAATTTCTTCGGTATTACCGGTCATACTGGCAAATACAATTTTTGCTAATGCCATATCGTCCTCCTCAATTTATCTTTCTCCATTATATCACATCTTTTTCATTTTAAAAATAAAAATTCTTGTGCTACAATGAAATGAGAAAGAATTGAGGTTATTTATGGACATTTGCCATCAAATTTTAGAAAAAATCAAAGAATACGACACGATTATCATTCACCGTCATATGAAACCAGACCCAGATGCCTTGGGAAGTCAAGTGGGCTTGAAAGCTCTTCTCAAACATCATTTCCCAGAAAAAACTATCAAAGCAGTTGGTTTTGATGAACCAACTCTTACTTGGATGGCTGAGATGGATCTTGTTGAAGATAGTGCCTACCAAGGAGCCCTTGTTATCGTCTGTGATACGGCGAATACTGCTCGTATCGATGATAAGCGCTATTGTCAAGGTGATTTTCTCATTAAGATTGACCACCATCCAAATGATGATGTATACGGTGACCTGTCTTGGGTGGATACTAGTTCAAGCAGCGCTAGCGAGATGATTACCCTATTTGCCCAAACAACTCAACTGGCCTTGTCAGTTCGAGCTGCTGAGTTGCTCTTTGCAGGAATTGTTGGTGATACAGGTCGCTTCCTCTACCCTTCTACGACTGCACGGACTCTCCGCCTGGCTGCCTGTCTGAGAGAACATAACTTTGACTTTGCGGCTCTCACTCGTAAAATGGATACTATGAGCTACAAAATTGCTAAACTTCAAGGCTACATCTACGACCATCTGGAAGTGGATGAAAATGGTGCAGCTCGTGTTATCCTGAGTCAGAAAATCTTAAAACAATTCAATGTTACCGATGCTGAAACTGCCGCTATTGTAGGAGCTCCTGGTCGGATTGACAGCGTCAGTATCTGGGGAATTTTTGTAGAACAGGCTGATGGTCACTACCGTGTTCGCTTACGCAGTAAAATCCATCCTATCAATGAAATCGCCAAGGAACATGATGGTGGAGGCCACCCTCTAGCAAGCGGTGCTAATTCCTATAGCCTAGAGGAAAACGAAATCATCTACCAAAAGTTAAAAAACTTGCTTAAAAACTGATAAAATACTTGCCAAACTTTTCAGAATCTGATAGACTAGTATGGTAACAATCTATGGCTCGCAAAGAGACCATGGCAGAAAGGAAATATTGCAAAATGAAAAAAGATATCCATCCAGAATATCGCCCAGTTGTCTTCATGGACACAACTACTGGTTACCAATTCCTTAGCGGTTCAACAAAACGTTCTAACGAAACAGTTGAGTTCGAAGGCGAAACTTACCCATTGATCCGTGTGGAAATTTCATCAGACTCACACCCATTCTACACTGGACGTCAAAAGTTCACTCAAGCAGATGGACGCGTGGATCGTTTCAACAAAAAATACGGTCTCAAATAATGATAAAAAGAACAGTTTCGGCTGTTCTTTTTTGTTTCTTGAAATTAACTGCTGTTTTCATGTTCCAAACTCATACTCTTCGAAAATCTCTTCGGTAATTTAATGTTAGGGGATTTATACTAACAATAGACTTTTAACCCCAAAATTGATAAAATAGGAAAGAAAATAATTGAAAAAGGAAACTGTAAATCACCATGATGAACATGCAAAACATGATGCGTCAAGCACAAAAACTTCAAAAACAAATGGAACAAAGCCAAGCGGAGCTTGCTGCTATGCAATTTGTTGGCAAATCTGCTCAAGACCTTGTTCAAGCTACCTTAACAGGTGACAAAAGAGTTGTCAGCATTGACTTCAATCCAGCTGTTGTTGACCCAGAAGACCTTGAAACTCTTTCTGATATGACCGTTCAAGCCATCAACTCTGCTCTTGAACAAATCGATGAAACTACCAAGAAAAAACTGGGTGCTTTCGCTGGAAAATTGCCATTCTAAGCATAAGAAAAACAAGCATTCAAGAGAATACTTGCCTATCGTGGGAGGAACAACTGTTCCTCTTTTTGCTTACTAAAAATTAAAGAATTCCATGGCCTGTTTGAAAAGCAATTCAGTATACTCTGGATCTTCTTGGGCAATGGTAACCTGATCTTGAATCATTTCCAAGTCATCTGTTATCATGCCATCTGCTCCAAGCTGAACAGATTTATCAAAAGACTCTGAACTATTGATGGTCCAAACGTACAATTTCTGATCGGTATTCCAAAGCTTGTTAACAAAATTTTCATCTAAAGTTGAATACTCCATAGTGTAACCTGTAGCCTTGGTTCTTGGAAAGATACTATTGTAAGGTAGGATGAAATAGACTGGAATTTGTGAGTCGTAGGCTAGCACCTGATCAATCACATGGTAGTCCAAGGATTGCATTTGGTGACCATTCTGCTTAAGAATCGTTCCATATTTTTCCATAAAGCGTTTCATCATATCTGGACTATCTTTTCGACTAGTTTTAATCTCAATAAGAAGTTTTTGATGCAATTCATTGGCTTTATTGAGATAGTCATCAAAACTGGACACCTTGCTATGATAACCATTTTCTGAAATATCGAGTTTGGTTAATTCCTCCAAAGTTAAATCCTGTGGATTGGCATTGACTCCTGTCAGATGCTTAATATTGGCATCATGCATCATGACAAACTGGCCATCTTTTGTTTCCTGAACATCTGTCTCAACGAAATCTGGAGATAACTGAGCAGTTTTTTCTAGTGATTGGACGGTATTTTGCACACCATTTTTATCTGAAACACCGCGATGAGAGATAATTAAAGGTTTATGTGAAACTGGAGCTTCTAAATAAACATAACCCTCAAGAGCGAAAAAGATACAAGCACAGCCCATCACTCCCCATCTCATCCAGTGGTCTTTCTTTCTCCTTGGTGTGATTTCTAGTTCTTCTCCTGTTAAGAAGGAAACAAACTTAATGAGAAAGTAAGTCAAGGCTATATAGTGGAAATTTTTAATCAAGACAAAGTTGATAATTCCCAGTACAAGAGATTCCTTATGGGTCAAACCATCCATCAGTGCCTGACTTGCCAAGATTGGAATCAATAAAAGAATGAAAAATAGGTAGGTTTTGACGATAATCCAAAGCAAGTTCCAAATATAAAACCAGGAGTGCTTTCTTGTCTTCTCTAGACTGTATCTGACAGCTTCTTTGACTGTTTTCTTCTCAAATAAAAGCTGAGATAGGGCAAACATGAAACGCACTGAAATGTAAAATAGAAGTAGAGCCAGAATAGTAACCACTATACCCAGAAGCCAATACTTGTCTTCCACATAATCAACGATAAAGTCTGGAATGACAATTTTATTTAGGTAGTAAATCTTTAAAATCTTTCGAATCAATGGAAAGAGCATCATGACATAAAAGAAGATAAAGGTTATCTTGGAAATCGTCACTTGCTTCATAAACAAGAAACTCTGACGAAAGACCTTGCGACTATACTCCAGCAGGGTTCTCCTTTCATGATAGAGGAGGTGTCGAGCTCCGATAAAGAGAAGTCCTATCTGGTAATAGGCGACCAGTAAATTAACAATCACCAGAACAAATAAAGCGAGACTAACAAAGGGAGAACCCTTTATAATAGCGAAAATATTATTGTAGGAAAGAAAGAGATAACCTGTCTGACGGAGTAACAGTCCAGCAATCCAAGAATTAAGCGGTAACCAGACAAACTCAATCATCATAAATATCAAGAAAAAGAGAAAGAGAATTTTATCTAGATTAAAGTATATCTGCTTAAAACCTAGATTTTTAGGTTTTTCAGGTTTCATAGGCACTCCTAGTCAAATAATTGAGACAGGTCCAAGCCACCAAAAGGATTATTTGATAGGCTACTTTCTGTCCCTAACAATTCTCTAGCTTGATCCGACTCTAGAAAGGACTCGTAAACACGCGCCGTCATCCGAGCATCCTCTAAACTATTATGAGACTGACCTTGAAATCCAAGAAATGAGGCAACAGTTTGCAACTTAAGATTGGCAATACCATGTAAATCTGAACTCCGACGTTCAAAAGCTTCATCATACAAATCCACCTTGTACTGCTGACTGTAGTCTAAACCATGCTCTGCTAGAATAGGCAAATCACTTTTAGCAGCATTGTAGCCAACCATGGGTAAAGAACCCACAAACTCTTGGAATTCTTTTATAACTTCCTCCACTGGAGGAGCATCTTTTAAGGTCTCAGCCGTAATCCCAGTCAAACCATTGATAAAGCTTTTTAAGGGAACACTGGTATGAACATAGGAATCATAGGCGTCGATTTCCTGACCATCTCTAAAACGCACAGCCGATACTTGAATCAGGTGTGTTTGTCCTTCATGCTGATTAAATTCTAAATCAAAAGCAATGTACTCTTCTAATCGTTCCATTCTATACCTCTCTTCTACTGCTATTTTACTTGAGTAACTATACTATTTAGAAACAAAAGAAGCCATCAGGTTAGCATTTAACCTAAACAGCTCCTTGATTATCCTCCAAATAAACGAGCAAAAAAGCCTTTCTTAGTTGATTGGACTTCTTCTTTTGCTTGGTCCAGCTCTAGCTTAAGATTTTCTTGATCCTTCATGGCTTGAAGGGTCAATTGTTGCTGCTGATCGAGTTGTTTGTCTTTCTCAGCAATCTGACGGTCTTTGATACGCATCTGCTCGTCTTTTTCTGATAACTGACGATCCTTGGCTTTTAATTGTTCATAAAGACGGAGAATTTCTGCATTCTTCTCATCAACTAGAATCTCCATCAGTTCACGTTGCTTGACATCTTCACTGACAGGCTCATCTTCAAAAATCGTTTTTTTATAGATTTCTTCTAGCTTAATCAAGCCACTTCTGGTAACAACTGTTACCCCTTTGTCATTTTTATCTGTGTCTTCTTCTGGTAATTCTTTGACACGGTTATTGATTGCTTGGCGAGATAATCCTAAGACCTCTGCAATCTCACTGACGGTCATTTCAATACTCATAATATCCTCTGAAACGTTTTCTAGCTTTTCTTTACTTAAATCTTATCATAAGCTAGAAAAACTGTCAAATTTTCGCTTAATCTAAAGCCTTCAAAAAGGCTAATAAGACTTGGGCAGAGCGACGTCCAGCTTCGATAATAAACTCATCAAAAGAGATGTTTGCTTCATGGTTGGCATTGTCACTCATAGCTCGGATGACTAAAACTGGAAGATTAAGGGCATGCGCCGCCTGAGCAATAGCTGCCCCCTCCATCTCAACGGCTAAAACTTCTGGGAAATGGGACTTAATCGCTTCTATCCTATCATTTCCTGCAATAAAACTATCTCCTGTAGCAATCAAACCAAGATGCCAGTTCTGGTCCAATTGAGATAAACTCTCTTGAATTTTGGCAACAAAGGTTTTATCTGATTCAAAATAAAGCGGTTGTTGCGCCATTTGTCCATAAGCATAGCCAAAAGATGTGACATCCACATCATGATAGGCTAATTTGTCAGCAATCACGACATCCCCAACAGCAATACCTTCTGCTACTGCCCCAGCTGATCCCGTATTAATTAAAGCATCCACTTGAAAATGGTCAGCCAAAATCGCCACACTCATAGCAGACATGACCTTACCAATTCCACTTTCTACAAGAACGACTTCATGCGAGGCAAGGTTTCCTGTATAATAGGTATTCCCCAAAACAACATGCTCCTGAGCATTGTCTAAATGCTGGACCAGATAAGCCAGTTCTTCTGGCATAGCCGCAATAATTCCTATTTTCATTTCAATTCCTTTTCTATTACAAAAGTTTCATTGCTAAGACAAGCAAAATCAAGAGAAAGATGACCGCAAACAAGATTTTATTTAACTTAGAATTGAAGACATTTCTCTTGGTATTTTCAATGCGACGGCTTTTATGAATAGACGGTTCGACCTGAATCTTCAAGGTTTCCTGACTAAATCCATGATCCTTAGGATTGGCATAACCAAAACGGGAAGAAGAGGTTGGTAAAATCTTAGTCTCCTCATCATCTAGCAAAGGGGGACCCGAAATTTTTTCGCCTCTATTAGCTCTTTCAATCATTTCATCCGTTAATAAAGGTTTACCCATACTGACCTCCTCTATTTTTTGTGCAATTCCCAATACTGAACAGCCATAATTGTCTTGGCATCACAGATATGACCCGATTGGATCAATTCCTTGGCTTCTTCTAAGCTCACTTCAAGGACTTCCAAGGTCTCATCTTCATCCTGCGGACGCGGATTTTCCACTTTCGTCAAATCGCTTGCTCGGTATAATTTTAACTTTTCATTACAAAAGCCAATGGCTGAGTAAAAATCGTACAAGAGTTCTAATTTCCCTGTATAGGTTGTTTCTTCCTCTAATTCACGCAGAGCCGCTGCGACAGGGTCTGTGTTTTCTCCTACTTCCAATTTTCCAGCTGGAATCTCGTAAGACACAGCCTCAATAGCTTTGCGGTACTGCTTGACCAAGATAAGTTTTTGCTCATCCGTTACTGCTAAAACACAGACAGCCCCATTGTGGAAAATCAAATCCCGTTGGGCAGTTCCTTTGCCTTCTGGTAATTCAACCTGATCTTGGACCAGTTTAAATATTGGCCCTTGATAGATTTCTTTTCGGCTAAGCGTTTTTTCTTCAAATTCCATGATAGGCTCCTACTGATTCTTAGGATGATGAGGAAGACGTGTTGCATATTCGTCTTTATTGACCTGACGACCACGACCAATAGCAATCGCATCCGCTGGAACGTCTTTGGTAATCGTTGAACCAGCCCCAACGAGGGAATTGTCACCTAACTCAACTGGCGCAATAATGGTTGAATTTGAACCAACAAAGACATTGTTGCCAATGACTGTCTTGTATTTATTTTTACCGTCATAGTTGACTGTAATGGTTCCTGCACCAAAATTAACCTTGCTACCCACTTCACAGTTTCCGATATAAGTCAAATGACCAGCCTTAGTATTCTCGCCGATAGAAGAACCTTTCACCTCAACAAAGTTTCCAATATGGACTTGGGCACCCAGACTTGAACCTGGACGAATGTGGGCATACGGACCGACTGTCACTCCGTCAGCAACACTACTTTCTTCAATCATAGAGTTGGTAATGACAGCTCCTGCTCCGATAGTGCTATCCACCACATAAGTTCCATTTGTCAAAACAGTCTCAGCACCAATTTTCGTTTGCCCTTTCAAGGTAACATTGGCTTCAATTTGAACTTCAGGCGCAATCTCAACATCAATATCGATATAAGTTGCTTCTGGATTGACAAAGCTGACCCCATTGACCATGTGCTGATGATTGATGCGACGACGCATAACCGACTCAGCTGTCGCAAGTGCCACACGGTCATTTACCCCAAGACTTTCATCAAAATCTTTCAAAGTATAAGCGCCAACTTTTTCACCAGCTTCACGGAAAATACCAATGACATCTGTGATATAGTATTCTCCTTGAGCGTTATTGGTATTGATATTTTTCAAAGCCTCAAACAAACGCTCGTTATCAAAGACGTAAGTTCCAGTGTTGATTTCCTTGATTTGTTTTTCAAAATCTGTAGCATCCTTTTGCTCAACGATGCGAAGAACTTCAGCATTGTCATTACGTACAATTCGTCCATAGCCAAAAGGATTATCTGTTTCAGCAGTCAAGATAGTCGCCACATTTTTATGATTGATGTGGAAATCAATCAAGTTTTTCAAGCTTTCACCTGTGATTAAAGGAGTATCTCCTGCGATGACCAAGGTGTGCCCTGACAAACCTTCCAAAATTGGCTCTGTCATCATAACTGCATGGCCAGTACCCAACTGTTCAGATTGAGTCACAAATTCTGTCTGTCCAGCCAAGACCTCTTCAACCAATTCCGCCTTATGTCCCACAACTGTTACTGTCTTTTCAGGTTGGATAGCTCCCACACTACGGAAAACATGTTCCAACATAGAAATACCCGCAACCTTGTGCAACACTTTTGGCAAATCAGATTTCATGCGAGTCCCTTTACCCGCTGCTAAAATAATGGCATAATTTGACATAATCTTCTCTTTTCTCTAGAAATTCCCTTTTATTATACCATATTTCAAATCATTCCGCTCCCTAGAATGAAAAAATGCTCCAAAGTCCTTTCCTTAACCCATTTTTTGAGTATTTTTTTTGATTTTTTCCCATTTTTAAGGTAAAATTATGAGATATGAGAAAGAAAATTAATCCGCTTATTTTATTTGGTTTTTTTGGGATTATGATTTTCATTTTAATCCTGAATCGCCCTCGTTTTGAGGAACATCCTGTAAAAACAAAGTCAAACATCGCGCAAGTAGAAACACAAGCGCTACACAATATAGATAAACCGGTGATTGATGTTTCTGGTTGGCAGCGTCCTGAGGAAATTAATTACGATACTCTGTCTCAAAACATTTCTGGAGCTATCGTTCGCGTCCATAGTGGCGCTCAGTCTTCAAAAGAAAACGATGCTTCCTTTGTTAATGGGGTAGATAAGGCCTTTAAAACCCATATTACCGAGTTTCAAAAACGAAATGTCCCAGTTGGGGTCTATGCCTTTGTAGCTGGAAAAAGTGTCCAAGAAATGGAAAAGGCCGCTGAAGTTTTTTATAACGCTTCATCTCCATACAGCCCTAGCTACTATTGGCTAGATGTGGAAGACAAAACCATGTCCAATATGAACGAGGGTGTTGAAGCTTTCCGAGCAAAGCTAGAATCACTGGGTGCTAAAAACATCGGAATCTACGTCGGAATCTACTTCATGGAAGAACACAGTATTGATACAGACAAGTTTACCTCTGTTTGGATTCCTTCCTATGGTTCTGACTCAGGATTTTACGAGGCAACTCCTAAGACTGATTTAGATTACGACATTCATCAGTACACTTCTAAAGGAAAAATTGCTGGCTTTGACCACGATTTGGATATCAACGTCATCTCTTCCCTAAAAAACAAAGAAGAAACCTTTAGAAAAATCTTTTTAAAACCTTAAAAGCATTTGTTTAGCATTTGCTTTTTCTTTTTGTGTTTGATTGTGATACAATATAGTAAGGATTTTTTGAAATAGAAATAGTTGGAGGAAATATATGCTCTCATGGTTAGCGCGCATTGTTAAAGGGATTGTCATTGCTCTTGGATTTATCTTACCAGGAATTTCTGGAGGGGTTCTAGCAGCAATCTTAGGAATTTATGAACGGATGATTGGCTTTCTGGCCCATCCCTTTAAAGACTTTAAAGAAAATGTTTTGTACTTTATTCCAGTTGCCATCGGTATGCTTCTGGGAATCGGCTTATTTTCCTACCCGATTGAATACCTGCTTGAAAATTATCAGGTCTTTGTCCTATGGAGCTTTGCGGGTGCCATCATTGGTACAGTTCCTAGCCTCCTCAAAGAATCAACTCGAGAATCTGACCGAGACAAGATTGATTTGGCTTGGTTCTGGACAACCTTTATTATTTCTGGATTAGGACTCTATGCCTTAAATTTTGTCGTTGGAACCTTGAGCGCCAGCTTTCTGAATTTCGTCCTAGCGGGTGCACTACTGGCTCTAGGCGTGTTGGTTCCTGGCCTCAGTCCATCAAATCTACTTTTAATTTTGGGCCTCTATGCTCCTATGTTGACTGGTTTTAAAACCTTTGACCTCTTGGGAACCTTCTTCCCGATTGGAATTGGAGCAGGCGCAACTCTCATCATTTTTTCAAAATTGATGGATTATGCCCTAAACAACTACCACTCACGCGTCTATCATTTCATCATCGGTATCGTCCTATCAAGTACCCTTTTGATCTTGATTCCAAATGCAGGAAACGCTGAAAGTATCCAATACATGGGACTTTCACATGTCGGTTATGTCATCATCGCCTTCTTCTTTGCGTTGGGAATTTGGCTTGGTATTTGGATGAGCCAATTGGAGGACAAGTATAAATAATGGCAAAAAAAGTTAAAATCAAAAAAACATTGGTAGAACAAATCCTGTCTAAAGCAGCTATCCCACATCAGGGGATTCAACTCAATGCCCTTGAAGGAGAACTTCCTCAAGGTTATGAACGAGATCAGATTTTCAAAACCTTGGCTCTTTTGGGAGATAAGACAGGACCGATTATAGGAATTGTGCCTATCACTCAACACTTGTCTGAAAAGAAACTAGCTAAAATTTCTGGAAATAAAAAAGTGAGCATGATTCCACAAAAGGACTTGGAAAAAACAACTGGTTATATTCATGGAGCTAATAATCCTGTCGGAATTCGTCAGAAACACAATTATCCCATTTTTATCGATAAGATCGCTCTAGACTTGGATCAAATGATTGTCTCTGCAGGCGAAGTTGGTCACAGTATTATCGTGACTCCACAAGACTTGGCTAGCTTTGTAAAAGCTGACTTTGCAGATATCTTGGAGGGCAACCAAGAATGAAACTCTACTTTATCCGCCACGGACGTACCCTCTGGAACCAAGAAGGACGCTTTCAAGGTGCTAGTGGAGATTCTCCCCTTCTTCCTGAATCCATTGAAACCCTAAAACAACTAGGCCAGTATCTCAAGGATGTTCCTTTTAATCAGATTTATTCAAGTGATTTACCTCGAGCGGTCAAATCTGCTGAAATTATCCAAAGTCAACTCCAGACACCCTGTCCTTTAGAAAGTGTTCCCAATCTCCGTGAATGGCAACTGGGGAAGTTGGAAGGTTTGAAAATTGCAACCTTGGAAGCTATTTATCCGCAACAAATCAAAGCTTTCCGATCTAATCTTGCCAAGTTTGACACTCAAATGTTCGGAGCCGAATCCCTCTATAACACCACGCAACGGACCATCCAATTTATCAAATCACTTAAAGATAGTCCAGCTGAGCGTATTCTAATTGTCGGTCACGGCGCCAATCTTACTGCCAGTCTTCGTACTCTTCTAGGTTATAAAGAGCCTCTTCTTCGTAAAGATGGCGGTCTAGCAAATGCCAGCCTAACCATTCTAGAAACCCATGATTTTGAAACATTCACTCTCGATACTTGGAATGATACTTCCTATCAATAACAGAACTTGATTTTAGCGTCAAGTTCTTTTTAGTTTTGAAAGATTATCCGTGAATTTCTTGCTTATTTATGATAAAATGGGAGTATCGCAAAAAATGACTCATCGTATTCAATTTTGAGTAAAACTAGGAGGATCCCATGTCAACAGAACATATGGAAGAACTAAATGACCAGCAGATCGTTCGCCGTGAAAAAATGGCTACGCTCCGTGAACAAGGAATCGATCCTTTCGGAAAACGCTTTGAACGCACTGCAAATTCACAAGAATTAAAAGATAAATATGCCGACCTCGATAAAGAACAATTACACGATAAAAACGAAACAGCTACTATCGCAGGACGCTTGGTAACCAAACGTGGTAAAGGTAAAGTAGGTTTTGCCCACCTTCAAGACCGCGAAGGTCAAATCCAGATCTACGTTCGTAAGGATGCTGTCGGTGAAGAAAACTACGAAATCTTCAAAAAAGCAGACCTTGGTGATTTCCTTGGTGTCGAAGGCCAAGTGATGCGTACAGATATGGGAGAACTCTCTATCAAGGCGACTCACATTACACACTTGTCTAAGGCTCTTCGTCCTCTACCAGAGAAATTCCACGGTTTGACAGACGTTGAAACAATTTACCGTAAACGTTACCTTGACTTGATTTCTAATCGTGAAAGCTTTGAGCGTTTTGTCACTCGTTCAAAAATCATCTCTGAAATCCGTCGTTACCTTGACCAAAAAGGTTTCCTTGAAGTAGAAACACCTGTTCTTCACAACGAAGCTGGTGGTGCTGCTGCCCGTCCATTTATCACCCACCACAATGCCCAAAACATTGACATGGTACTTCGTATCGCGACTGAGCTTCACTTGAAACGCCTAATCGTTGGTGGTATGGAACGTGTTTACGAAATCGGACGTATCTTCCGTAACGAAGGAATGGATGCTACTCACAACCCTGAGTTTACTTCTATCGAAGTGTACCAAGCTTATGCAGATTTCCAAGACATTATGGACTTGACTGAAGGTATTATCCAACACGCTGCTAAATCAGTCAAAGGTGATGGTCCAGTTAACTATCAAGGAACTGAAATCAAGATTAACGAACCATTTAAACGAGTTCACATGGTGGATGCCATCAAAGAAATTACTGGTGTAGATTTCTGGCAAGATATGACTTTGGAAGAAGCCAAAGCTATCGCTGCTGAAAAGAAAGTCCCAGTTGAGAAACACTACACTGAAGTTGGCCACATCATCAATGCTTTCTTTGAAGAGTATGTTGAAGAAGCCTTGATCCAACCAACCTTTGTCTATGGACATCCAGTAGCTGTATCTCCTCTCGCTAAGAAAAATCCTGAAGACGAACGCTTTACTGACCGTTTCGAGCTCTTCATCATGACTAAGGAGTACGGTAATGCCTTTACTGAGTTGAACGACCCAATCGACCAGCTTAGCCGTTTTGAAGCCCAAGCTAAAGCCAAAGAACTTGGTGACGATGAAGCAACCGGTATCGACTATGACTACATTGAGGCTCTTGAATACGGTATGCCACCAACAGGTGGTTTGGGAATCGGTATCGACCGTCTCTGCATGCTCCTCACTGATACAACCACTATCCGTGATGTATTACTCTTCCCAACAATGAAATAAGCTCTTATCCTCTGACTCTTGCCAGGGGATTTTTTCATAGCCAAAAGAAATAGACTGAAGTTTTCACCTCAGTCTATTTTCTATTGGACTTTAGAAAGGAAGTTTTTCTTTCTTAGTCTTCTTTTTTCTTACGAGCTACAAGTCCGAATGCACCCAACATTCCAAGAAGTCCAAGACTAGCTAGACCAGCCTTATCTTCTGTACCAGTATTTGGTAATTCCTTCTTGTCATTAGAACTTGGTTGCTCTTGATTGATTGGATTTGT
Organism: uncultured Streptococcus sp.; assembly: GCA_963518235.1. Taxonomy (GTDB): domain Bacteria; phylum Bacillota; class Bacilli; order Lactobacillales; family Streptococcaceae; genus Streptococcus. Next base: position 32,856 of record CAUQIP010000014.1, read on the forward strand.
CACTTTCTTATAGTGATGTAGTGTATTTCCTTTAGCATCCGTTGTTGAATGACTAAATTCATATCCTTCCAACTCTATTGGATTGTGTTTTCCTTCTTTATCTGAAGTAATTCGGTTACCATTTTCATCAAGATATTCCGTTACAATCTGAACAGTTGAATCGCCATTTTGTGATTTAGGTGTTACTGTTACAGGAACTTCCACTGTAATAATACGACCGTCAGGTAATTTAACTTTTACCTTAACAACTGGTTTTGTTCCTGGTGTTTCTGTTGTTGGAATTTCTCCGACTTTTGTTACCTTCCATCCATTTGGTAATTCAATATGTTTCTGAACATCTTCTGGAGTAACTGGTGTTCCTACTGAAACTACTACAGGTGTTACTTTCGGTGTTACGATTACAGGAATATTTACAGTTACTCGAATTCCATTTGGTAATTCAATCACTACTGGAATACTTGGTCTTTCTCCTGGAATATCCGTTGTAGGTTTATCTCCAATAGAAATAACTTTTACTCCTTTTGGAATGTGTTTTTCAACATCCTCATTAGTAATTGGATCTCCCTCTTTTTTAACAATGTCTTCAATAGGTGTTACAGTTACTGGGATTTCTACAGTCACAACTTTGCCATTTGGCAATTCAATCGTTACCTTAACTGGATCTTTCTTACCTGGCGTTGTTAAGTCTGGAATGTTTGCAACATTCGTTACTTTACCGCCTTCTGGAATCTTAATTCCTTTTGTGTAATCCTCTGGGGTTAACGGTGTTGTGGTTACTGGTGTTTCAATTTCCTTAACTGGAGTAACAGTGACTGGAACATCCACAGTATAAGATTTACCATTTGGTAATGTAATCGTTACTTTTACAGGGGGTTTTTCACCTGGTGTTGTCAAATCTGGAATATTTTCAACCTTAGTAACCTTACCACCTTCTGGAATCGTAATTCCTTTTGTATAATCGTCTTCAGTCAAAGGAGTGTTTGTTACTGGTGTTTCAATCGGTGTTGGTTTTGTTTCAACTACTTTAATAGTGGCTGGAACTTCTACTAACACTTTTCCATCTTTATCTTTTACAACTACAGTAACTGGTTTATCCCCTGGCGTTGTTCCATCATATGGAGTTGTTTGTCCTTCTGGAACTTTGTATTCGAATGTTGAACCTTCTGGATAGTCACTTGGTGTGACACTATCTTCAGCTTTTGGTTTATCCTTATCTTCAGCATTCACTGGAGTTAATTGTTCTTTTCCTTGAACAACTTTAATTTTCGCTGGAACTTCAACAATTGGATCTCCATCTGAATCTTTCACAACTACAGTAACATCTTTTTCACCTGGTGTTGAACCATCGTAGGCTTCTGTTTTTCCTTCTGGAGTCTTGTACTCAAACGTTGAGCCTGCTGGATAATCATCTGGTGTAATGCTATCTTGTGGTTTTGGTTTCTTATCACCTTCAGCATTCACTGGAACATACTGTGTCTTAGGTTCTACGACAACAATTTTAGCTGGAATTTCTGTAATTGGTTGTCCATTCAGCTTAGCTACTACCGTTACAGGTTTTTCACCTGGTGTTGTTGTATCTACTGGAGTATTATCTTTATATTCAAATGTTGTTCCAGTTGGGAAATCATTTGGATTAATGTTTTCTTTTGGATCTGGCTGTTTCTTAGCTGGATCTACTGGTACATATTTAGGATAACTTTCTACTACTCGTACTGTAGATGGTACTTCAACTAATACTTTATCCCCTTGTTTCACAACAACAGTAACTTTCTTATCCCCTGGTGTAGATGTATCTACCTCTTCTTTGTACTCAAATGTCGCATCTTCTGGGTAATCATTCGGATCAATACTATCTTCAGGAGATGGCTGTTTCTTACCTTCATCTACTGGAACGATTTGTGGATTTCCTTGAACGACCTTCACTTTTGTTGGTACTTCTACAAGTTTATCTTCGCCATCTTTCGCAACGACAACTACATCTTTTTCGCCTGGTGTTGTTGTATCTACTGGTGTCTTGTACTCAAATGTTGTTCCATCTGGATATTGTTCTGGATCAATGCTCTTAGATGCATCTGGTTGTGGTTTGCTTGGATCTGCTACTACGTATTGTGTCTTAGGATCTACAACCACTACTTTTGCAGGAACTTCTGCAATTGGTTGACCATTTAGCTTAGCTACAACAGTTACATCTTTTTCGCCTGGTGTTGTTGTATCTACAGGTGTCTTGTACTCAAAGGTTGTGCCTTCTGGATAGTCTCCTGGTGTAACACTGTCTTTCGCTTCTGGTTGTTTCTTAGTTGGATCTGCTACCACAAATTGAGGTGTGCTACCTACTACACGTACAGTTGCTGGTACTTCAACAAGTACCTTATCTCCTTGTTTCACAACAACAGTAACTTTCTTGTCACCTGGTGTAGATGTATCTACTTCTTCTTTATACTCAAATGTCGCATCATCTGGGTAATCATTCGGATCAATACTATCTTCAGGAGATGGCTGTTTCTTACCTTCATCTACTGGAACGATTTGTGGATTTCCTTGAACGACCTTCACTTTTGTTGGTACTTCTACAAGTTTATCTTCGCCATCTTTCGCAACGACAACTACATCTTTTTCGCCTGGTGTTGTTGTATCTACTGGTGTCTTGTACTCAAATGTTGTTCCATCTGGATATTGTTCTGGATCAATGCTCTTAGATGCATCTGGTTGTGGTTTGCTTGGATCTGCTACTACGTATTGTGTCTTAGGATCTACAACCACTACTTTTGCAGGAACTTCTGCAATTGGTTGACCATTTAGCTTAGCTACAACAGTTACATCTTTTTCGCCTGGTGTTGTTGTATCTACAGGTGTCTTGTACTCAAAGGTTGTGCCTTCTGGATAGTCTCCTGGTGTAACACTGTCTTTCGCTTCTGGTTGTTTCTTAGTTGAATCTGCTACTACAAATTGTGGTGTGCTACCTACAACACGTACAGTTGCTGGAACTTCAACAATTGTGTTTCCTTGTGGATCAAGTACTTCAACAACCACATTCTTATCTCCAGTTGTTGTTACATCGATTGGAGATGTTTGTCCATCTGGAGTCTTATATCTAAATGTAGATCCTTCTGGATAATCTGTTTTATCGATGCTCTTCTCTGGATCTGGTTGTTTGTTGTTTTCATCCACTGGTACAATTTGTGGAACACCTTCAACTACTGTAACTGGTACTTTAACTGTTGTAGTTTTCTCTTCACCATCTACAGTGTATTTAACAGTCACATCCACTTCAGTATCATCTGTTAAGTCAGGAACTGTTACTGGAGCTGTTTTATCAATCTCAACTTTAGCACCTTGTGGTAGTTTACCTGTAAATGTTCCATCAGCAATCGCTTTTTCAGCTTGAGCAAGTACTTTTTCTTTTGCTTTTTCTTTGTCGCCATTTTTAGGAACAAGAATTTCATCTGCTTCTGGTTTTGGTAAAACTGTTACTGGAACTTTCACTGTTTCAGTTAACTTACCATTGTCATAAGTTACTGGTACGTCAACTGTAATATCTGTAGCTCCTGCTTTTCCTGTTGTTTCTGGTAAGGTTGTTGGTTCACCTTTTGTACCATCTGTTCCTGGTGTTACGGCTGCTTTCGTTTGTTCAGCAGTTGGTGTTTCACCTTCGAACACTACAATTTTACTTGGAGTTGAGCTTACCACTGTAACTGGGACTGAAATAGTATCTTCTGCTACTACTGTACCTGTACTATCTTTGTATTGAACTTTTACTGGTACATTATCTTTATCACCATTAGAATTTGTTGCTGGAACAGTATATGTTTGATTTGGATCTAATTCTACTGTAATTCCTGATGGTAGTGTTAATTTACCTAGTGCAGCTTGTGCTTTTTCTTTTACAGCCGTTGTTAGGTTGTCACTAGTTGTATCTTTTAATGTTGTTACTTTTTCTGGTGTTGCTTTTGGTAATACTTCAACTGGTACTTTTACAGTTTCATCTCCTGTTGGATATGTTACTGTTGTTGGTACGGTTACATCTTTTGCTCCTACTTTACCTGTTGTTTCTGGTAAAGCAGTTTCTGTTGGGGTTTCTACAGTTCCTCCAGTACCTGGAGTTACTGCTTCTTTTACCTTGTTTGCATCTGGTTTTGTTCCTTCTACAGTGTAGACTGTTTTCGGTTCTGAACCTAATACATTAATCGTTACTGGAATGGTTGTATTATATGTTTGTCCATCTACCGTATAAGTTGCTGGAACATTTACAACACCCTTGTTTGTACCTTTTTCATTTGTTAGAGTTTCTGCAACAGCTTCTGTTATATCACCGACTGTTACTGTCGCTCCTGTTGGTAATTTTCCTGTAAAGTCTGCTGATTCCGTTAAAGTTTTAGCTTTTGCTTTAGCTACTTCTTTTACTTTATCTACGGTTGAACCTTTAGGTACTTCTACCTCACCAGTTGCTTTTGGTAATACTGTTACTGGAACACTTACGGTTTCTGTTAACTTACCATTGTCATATGTTACTGGTACGTCTACTTTAACATCTGTTGCCCCTGCTTTACCTGTTGTTTCTGGTAATGTTGCTGGTTCACCTTTTGTACCATCTGTCCCTGGTGTCACAGCTGCTTTTGCTTGTTCAGCTGTTGGTTTTTCACCTTCGAACACTACAATTTTACTTGGTGTTGAACCTACTACTGTTACGGGAACTTCTACTTCTTTACTTGCAACTACATTACCATCTTTTACATACTCTACAACTGCTGTTGCTGGTGTCTGTACTCCAGTTGCTGTCGTTGCCGGTACTGTTCCTGCTTTAACTTCTTTAACTCTTACAGTTACACCATCTGGCAACTTAGTTGTCGCTGTAGCTGCTTCTGTGGCTTTTGCTTTTACCACTTCTTCTAAATCAGTACTATCTTTTAGTACTTTTACACCTTCTGGAGTTACTTTTGGTAAAACTACAACATCTACTTTAGTTGCTACTGAAATTGTTTCAGTTCCTTTTGTATAAGTAACTGTTGCAGGAGTTGGCAATGTTTGACCAGCTTTTCCTGCTGTTGTAGGGATATTTGTAAAATCATTTTTTGTTGGAGTAAATCCATCTACTTCAGTAGGAACAACTTTTTCTTTCAACTGATCATTTGTTACAGTATCACCTTCAACTGTATACAATTTATTGGTTGGTTGATCTTTTACAGTAATTGTATAAGTAGTTGAATTCACAGCAGTGTCTGCACCTTTATTTGTTCCAGTATCCGTTTCAGTATCTGCAGTAACGATATTTCCGTTACTATCTTTTACTTCAACTTTAACTGTGTAAGTACCTACTTCTGATAGTAGATGAGCTTTTGCTTGTTCTAAATCTGTATATTCTGATTGTTGCCCTGATGGTGCGGTTACAGTTACTTTAGTTATAGTTGTTTCTTTTTTAGGTGATGTAGTTGAATCATCTTCTGTATCTTTAATTGTTACTGCAGCTGATGCTTGTTTCACTAAGTCCACTGTAGCACCTTTTACTGTAGTATAAGAAGTTGAACTTGCTGTTGGAGCATTATTTAGAATTGATGCCTTATCATCACTTTCAGCAATGCTACCTTTAACCAAACCAGTAAATCCAGATTCTGTTCTAATGTTCCAGAAATTTCCTTCCTTAGTGGCAGTAACTCTTGAATTATCAGATGATGTCCAAGTTTGAGTTACAGGATTGTATTCAACAACAACAGCATTTCCCTCTTGATTTTCTGTATTTAATCTTGGAACAACTGTTTTATCTCTCCTTACTTCATTAACACTTACTATTTCATCGTTAGCTTTATAAGTTCTAGTATAAGAGTAGATGTAATAATTTATTGTTCCATCAGTCTGTACTTCTGTAAAGACTTGTCTCTTAGTTAGTTTATAACCGCCGTCCGGAGTTGATTCTTTTACTTCTCTATAATTCTTATCAAGCTCCCAATGACCTGTCGTTTCATCTAAACGAGCTTTATGTACTCCATTATTATCTGTTAAGCTTAGTTCATTTCTCAACAGAGTAGCTTTAACATTTTCAGTTATCGCTTTAGCTACAATTGTGTCAGTAGAAGCGTCCTTCGTATCTTCTTCAGAAACCGGAATATTAATTTCAGAACCTACTTGTCCTAATGCAGTCCCTTGAACAGCTTTTTCATTTGTTGTACCAGACGCTACTACCCATTGTCCATCTCTAACCTCAAGCTTCGTAATTTTACCATTAGGTAATTTCACTTCCGCAGTTGAAGCTCCATCTGATATTGTTACTGGTATAGTTGTAGCATAAGCATGAACGTTTTTCACCGTAATTGTTGGTTTTACAACAACTGTAATATATTTCTGAACTTCATGTCCCGAATGAATCCATGTAGAATCTGATTTTTTTGTTGTATTATAATCCTTAGCAAACACTGATACTGTATAGATTCCCGCTGTTGTAGCTGTCCCAGATAATTTAGCTTTGCCATAAATTGATTGATTACCATTTTCATCAGTTTCGACTGGAGTTCCATCTTGAGACAAACTATAGGAGATACCTGGAATAGAAGTCTTCGTTCCATCTAATTCACCAGCTTGTTTTGTAGTAGCATATCCAGCTAATCCTGAAATAGCTTGTCTGAAATTTTGATTAGGAATGGCTACAACTTTTCCGCTTGCTAATTTATAATTAACTTGTCGTCTACTACCAGAAAAATTAGAACCTGCATCATCTTTATATGCGATATCAATGTTCACATTCTTCCCTACTTGTGTTTCATAAGCATCATCTGAAACTTCTAATTTAGGTGGTTTTGAATCTTGCCACGCAATCCACCCAGATCTTAGATTTCTAAATTCCATGCTAACAATTTGATGTGTTTTTTCATTCTCTGCTTCAACAGTAAATCTTAGGTCTTGCACACCATTTTGAACATTCGAAACAACTCTACCTTGAATAGAATCGCTCTCTTTATCGTAAATCAAACCACTTGGCAGATTAGTTGGACTTATTGATTTTATTTTCCAACCCGCTTCCTTAGCCTTATCTGTCACAGCAAAACGGTTCGATATATTTGGGATATATGCACGATCTACTCCTTGTTCATAACCCAACTTATAAATTTCTGTCGCCAAAAATTCATAAGCTCCAGAGCTTCCAAAAACTGTTGCAGGATTGTTTGAGATACTATTACCATCAGGTTTTACCTTATTTCTCCATAGTTTAGCTTCTTCTTGTAATTTTTGAACCTGTTCTTTTGAAAGTGGGTAATCCATTCGTCCTGGTGATGTAACTGGTTGTCCATTTACTGTTGACATTGCTACTGGGTTTTCCGCTTGACCAGTACGCTGAGAAGAATACATCTCAATTTCTAAATCAGTAGGAGCGTTTCCAGTTCCTTTTACTTCTATATCTCCTGCTTGTCCACTTGCTATCGCAATAACTTTCTTATTCCTTCTCGAATCATTTTCAGGTATAGCTACGAATGTGAATTTATCAGTTCCTGTTGTAGTTGTATCTGGAACTGTCGTAGTATTGCTTTCATTAACAATAAACGTATCTGCTCTAAATCCACTCTCACCTTTTCCAGGAATGGCTTTCCCATTTCTTGGATCTTGGTTTTTGTTTACTTTCTCTTCAGTTGTTTCTGATTTGATACTGTTTAAAATGACAAGGCTACTTGAAAGTTGTTTAGCTTGTGCATCCACTTTTTCCTGTGTTTTTGTATCATCGTTTAAAAGCTCTTTTGCTTTATTAACCAAGTTTTTAGCATCATCAATGACTGATTTTGTTTTCTTGTCTTCAGTTAATTGACTCAATCTACCTTCAACTTTAGCAACTAAATCTTCTAATGATGCTGTATTAATAGCAACTTTTTCTGCCTCTACATTTGGATTTTGAACTTCACTATTTTGTTTGTCAGCGGCAGACTCTTTTACAGAAGTATTATTTTGTCCATCGGCCTCTTTAGCAGTAGCAGACCCTTGTCCAGTAACTTCCTTAGAGGGTTCCGGGGACTTATCATTTACATTTTGAGGATTTTGAACTTCTGTATGTTCTGGATTAGTTACTGGTTCAGCCGCTTGGACGCTTCCTCCACCAAGGAAAAACAATCCAGTAGCTACAGCCACACTAGCCGCACCAAAACTAACCTTACGGATACTATAACGTGTGAATTTCTCCACTTGCGATTGGCGAACATGATGCCCTTTGGGTTTAAACATTCCCTTACTCCTTTTTCTGATAATTATCAGTTAATATATTTAAGAAGGCTAAATAAAAAGCCCCCCCTAAAATATATAGGCATATTTTAAGAGATTACACATCATTATACTCTTTTTTTTCCTATAAATCAAGCATTTTCATGTATAGTCGCTAAAGTAATTTCACAGGTAACTTCTCAAAGTAACTTCCATTTGCCCAACCGAAGTGGAAATTAGTCTA
>CAUQIP010000015.1:0-36550 GCA_963518235.1 uncultured Streptococcus sp.
CAGTCGAGTGGTAAGCGGTATTGTCACGTATGATGATTTTAAAGTCAGTAGTATAAAGAACTAGATGGAGGGCATCTCCCTCTTTTAACTTGTCACTAGTTGGGTGGAGATGAATTGGCTCTCTATCCGTTTATTGACATTAGTGTCCTCTACTAACAGTAAATCATTCAATTAGGGTAGCCTTTTGTCACGACTTGTTGTGAATTTATGCCAAATGGCAATTCACAGAGCTTGTCCAACATGTGGTGTGGTAGCGTGTATGATAGAGGGTCACACATGTTGGTTAGGGGTGTTAGTATCATTTGTCCAAGGTTCAGTAGCGGAGGTAGAATAATCTGTTCTTTGGACAGGATTTGATACCAAGTTTTTGTTTCGTTAAACTATTCAAGTGGGGGTTATTGATTATAGGAAGGCAAATGGTCACGTAATTAAGCTTTCCCTGGAAAATTTCAATATTGAAAGTCTGATAGCCTATACCTTTTGACAAGGTAGGGTAAGAGTAGACTGTTCAAGATTGACAGTCAGGTGGTAAGCGGTGTTGTCACGTATGGTGATTTCAAAGTCAGTAGTATAGAGGACTAAACGGAGAGTGTCACCTTCTTTTAGCTTGTAAATAGTTGGTTGTAGTTCAAATTGCACATCCATCCATTCATCTGCAGTAACATCCTCTACTAACAATAAATCATTTCTATTTTGTAAATTAAGGTAGCCTTTTGTAATGACTCGTTGTGTAGTTGCACTAAATGGCAATTCACAGAGATTTTCCAGCATGTGATAGCGACCGTTGTCAATGGTTCTAGCACTTAAAATAGCTGGATAAGGCTGTAGGTATTTCTTTTGACCAAATTCTAGCAGTTGAGCTGATAAGAGCCCCTTGTTTGTACTGGATTTGATACGAAGATTGAGTTGAGCTCGACCGTTCAGGTGGAGATCTTTAGTCACAGGCAGGTCAATAGTAATTTGATTGGCTTTCCCTTGATAGAGTTCTGTATTGAAGGTCTGGTATGTCTTACCATAACGCTCAAAATCCTTATCTGAATACTGATTTTGAATAACCTGCTCTTCTTGACCAAGTGAGAAAATTTTTGAGCTTTCTTGATTCCCAAAGTCAGAAAGAGTCTGCCAAGTATGAGGAGTAGTATTATCCTGCCAGATGACAGTAGGAAGTTGATAATCTGTTTCTTGTCCTAGTAATTTCTTAGTCAATAAGGCATTCATGGACTCACGGAAGTCAATGGACTGCCAGTTGTTCATATAAACATGGGCGCCATTATGGAAAAAGAGATGCTTATTGATGTGAGATGGAAGAGCATGGAACATCTGGTAAACATGAAGTGGTTTGACATTCCAATCCTGAGAACCATGAGTAAAGACAACCTCTGCCTTTACTTTATGGGCATTGAGCAGATAATTGCGGTCATGCCAAAACTGATTGTAGTCGCCAGTCTTGCGATCCAGTTGTTCTTTTACTTTTTCTAAGTCAGCTTGGTGAGCTTCATTGCCACGGATATAGTCGCCAGCCAAGAGATTACGAGAATAGGTTAACTCAGCAAGGGAGTCAAAGTCCTCACCTGGATAGCCACCTGGGCTAGTCACCAGACCGTTTTCACGGTAGTAGTTGTACCATGAAGAAATGCCAGCCTCAGCAATGATAACCTCTAAACCATCGACTCCTGTAGTCGCAAGACCATTGGACATTGTACCTAGATAAGAAAGTCCAGTTGTGGCTACTTTTCCATTTGACCAGTCAGCTTTGACTTGACGCTGACGCGTGTGGTCGGTAAAGGCACGACAACGACCATTAAGCCAATCAATGACATTTTTATAAGCTTCGATTTGCTGGTAGTCGCCATTAGTCATGAAACCAGTAGAGTCTTTGGTACCAACACCTGAAACATAGAGATTGGCAAAACCTCGTGGAAGGAAGTAGTCGTTGAGTGTATAGCTAGAGTTGATGTGACTTAGCTTTTCCTCAGCTTCTGACACTAGTTCAGCTTGACCATGAGGTTGGACAAGATTTAGTTGAGGTTCTTCTAGCTCAATCTTGTGAGCAGGCTTCACTTCAAGTTCGCCCTCCATCTTGTAGAGAGCCTTGTCGCTAGCCTTGTCATTTGTTCCCTGATGATAGGGACTGGCTGTCATGATAGCAGGGATTTGTCCATCAAAACGAGGACGAATAATGCTAACCTTGACTAAGTCTGGTAGACCTTTTTGGTCAGTATCGACACGAGACTCAACGTAAACCACTTCTCGAATAACATCATGGCTGGAAAAAGTTGCTAAACTCTTGCCGTTAAAGTAGTGGTAGTCATTATCCTCCGGAATAAGACCATCACTAACAAGTTGGTCGATAAGAGTATTTCCCTTTTTGGTGCGAGTATTGAGTAACTGATAGATATTTTCAATCAAGTCACCGTATACAATAGGAAATCCAGTCTCTTTACGAAAAGCTTCACTATCTTCGAAGTCAACCAAATAAGAAAAGCCTAAAAGTTGAAAAGCAACAGTATAAAAAATATCTGTTGTCAGTTCATCTTCTGATTGAAAAAATGTTAGCAGGTCTGTTTTTTTATCAGCTGCTAGGATGGAAAGTGGGTAGTTGGTGTCTTGATAAGTGAAAAAGAAACGACTTAGAAAAGACTCCAATATCTTTTTATTTGTTGACTCAGATGGAAAATCAAATCCATACTTTTTTAATTCATATAAAATAGTATTTCTTGGAAGTGATAAATAGCTGAATTGATTAAAGCGCATAAAACCTCCTTGTAAAATAATAATTAAGGTTATTATATCAAAAAAATAGGAGAAAGGGAATTATTAAGTGAGAAAGAAATTAATTAAAGAATAATGAATATTATTTATATAAAAAACAGGTACAACTCTATAGTTCAAAATAAGTTATCATAGTAAATAGATTGACTGGATGTGTCTTTCTATTTTAAAAGATATATTCACTTCTTGGGATAAAAAAGCAAAAAAATTACCGGATCATTTGATTCTTTAAATGTATTTTTGCTTTTTTCGTTCAAAAAATTTTACTTTAAGGATAAAATAGAGATAGGAGTTATTGCTTTTGTCTTTCTCTTTTTGAAAATGGTATAATATAGTGAGAAGGATAGAGGAGAAGTGTAAATTGATCGCACAACTAGATACAAAAACAGTCTATAGTTTCATGGAGAGCGTCATTTCGATCGCAAAGTATGTAAGAGCAGCTAAAGAATACGGCTACACTCATCTGGGTATGATGGATATTGACAATCTTTATGGTGCTTTCGACTTTCTAGAGATTACAAAAAAATACGGCATTCATCCTTTACTAGGGATTGAAATGACTGTGCTTGTAGATGCTCAGGAAGTGAATCTGCGCTTTTTAGCTCTATCTAGTGTGGGCTATCAGCAGTTGATGAAGCTTTCAACAGCCAAGATGCAGGGGGAGAAAAGTTGGTCAGTCCTTTCCCAGTACCTGGAGGATATCGCGGTAATTGTGCCATATTTTGATGGACTGGATTCGCTAAATCTAGGCTGTGATTATTATATTGGAGTTTATCCAGAGACACAGGCCAGCGAATTTCATCATCCAATCTTGCCCCTCTATCGGGTCAATGCCTTTGAAAGCAGGGATAGAGAAGTTCTACAAGTATTAACAGCAATTAAAGAAAACCTACCGCTCAGAGAAGTCCCTTTGCGCTCGCGACAAGATGTTTTTATATCAGCAAGTTCTTTAGAGAAACTATTCCAAGAACGTTTTCCTCAAGCCTTGGAAAACTTAGAAAAGCTGATTTCAGGCATTTCTTATGATTTGGATACTAGTTTGAAACTGCCTCGTTTTAACCCAGCTAGACCAGCAGTAGAAGAGTTGAGAGAGCGTGCTGAATTGGGGCTTGCTCAGAAGGGGTTGACTGGTAAAGAATATCAAGACCGTCTAGACCAAGAATTGGCTGTTATTCATGATATGGGCTTTGATGATTATTTTTTGGTTGTCTGGGATTTGCTGCGTTTTGGACGTTCGAATGGCTACTATATGGGAATGGGACGGGGTTCTGCAGTTGGTAGTTTGGTTTCCTATGCCTTGGATATTACAGGGATTGACCCAGTAGAGAAAAATCTGATTTTTGAACGTTTCCTCAATCGTGAACGCTATACTATGCCTGATATTGATATTGATATCCCAGATATTTATCGTCCAGATTTTATCAGGTATGTTGGCAATAAATATGGAAGTAAACATGCGGCTCAAATCGTTACTTTTTCTACATTTGGTGCCAAACAAGCTTTGCGAGATGTCTTGAAGCGCTTTGGTGTGCCAGAGTATGAATTGTCCGCAATTACCAAGAAAATCAGTTTTCGTGATAATCTAAAGTCAGCATATGAGGGCAATCTCCAGTTTCGTCAGCAAATTAATAGTAAGTTAGAATACCAAAAAGCCTTTGAAATTGCCTGCAAGATTGAGGGCTATCCAAGACAAACCTCTGTCCATGCGGCTGGTGTTGTAATCAGTGACCAAGATTTGACCAACTACATCCCTCTGAAGCATGGTGATGAAATTCCACTGACTCAGTATGATGCTCATGGTGTTGAAGCAAGTGGGCTTTTGAAGATGGACTTTCTGGGACTACGAAATTTGACTTTTGTCCAGAAGATGCAAGAATTGCTTGCTGAAACAGAAGGTGTTCACCTTAAAATCGAAGAAATAGATTTGGAAGACAAAGAAACTCTAGCTCTTTTTGCTTCTGGAAATACAAAAGGTATATTTCAATTTGAGCAACCTGGTGCTATTCGTCTGCTTAAGCGTGTCCAACCAGTCTGCTTTGAAGATGTCGTAGCGACTACTTCTCTAAATAGACCAGGTGCTAGTGACTATATCAATAATTTTGTGGCAAGAAAGCATGAACAGGAAGAAGTGACTGTTCTGGATCCTGCTCTGGAGGATATTTTGGCTCCAACCTACGGCATCATGCTCTATCAGGAGCAGGTTATGCAGGTAGCTCAGCGATTTGCTGGATTTAGTCTTGGGAAAGCCGATATTTTGCGTCGGGCTATGGGGAAAAAGGATGCTTCAGCCATGCATGAGATGAGGGCTTCCTTTATCCAAGGAGCATTAGAAACTGGCCATACTGCGGAAAAAGCAGAGCAGGTTTTTGATGTCATGGAGAAGTTTGCAGGTTATGGATTTAACCGATCTCACGCCTATGCTTACTCAGCCTTGGCCTTCCAGTTGGCCTATTTCAAAACACATTATCCAGCCATTTTTTATCAGGTCATGTTGAATTTTTCCAACAGTGATTACCTAACAGATGCTCTTGAAGCAGGCTTTGAAGTAGCGTCATTGTCTATCAATACCATTCCCTATCACGATAAAATTGCCAACAAGTCTATCTATCTAGGTTTGAAATCGATTAAGGGAGTCAGCAAAGATTTGGCTCTCTGGATTATTGAAAATAGACCTTATTCTAACATTGAAGATTTTATAGCTAAATTACCTGAGAATTATCTGAAACTTCCTCTGCTAGAACCTTTGGTAAAAGTTGGTCTTTTCGATTCATTTGAAAAAAATCGTCAAAAAGTATTCAATAATTTAGTTAATCTATTTGAATTTGTGAAAGAGTTAGGAAGCTTGTTTGGAGATACTACTTATAGTTGGCAGGAATCGGAAGATTGGACGGAACAAGAAAAATTCTATATGGAACGAGAGCTTTTAGGAGTAGGAGTTAGTAAACATCCCTTACAAGCTATTGCAAGTAAGGCTATTTATCCGATTACACCAATCGGAAATTTGTCAGAAAATAGTCATTCTATCATATTGGCTGAAATTCAGAAAATAAAAGTGATTCGGACCAAAAAGGGTGAAAATATGGCTTTCTTACAGGTGGATGACAGTAAGAAAAAATTGGATGTCACTCTCTTTTCAGACTTATATCGACAGATTGGGCAGGAAGTAAGAGAGGGAGCCTTCTACTATATCAGAGGAAAAGTCCAGTCACGTGACGGCCGTCTGCAAATGATTGCACAAGAAATAAGAGAAGCAGTGGCTGAACGCTTTTGGATTCAAGTGAAAAATCATGAATCTGATCAGGAAATTTCACGTATTTTGGACCAGTATAAAGGCCCAATCCCAGTCATTATCAGGTATGAAGAGGAACAGAGAACGATTGTTTCTCCCCATCATTTTGTAGCCAAATCCACTGAATTAGAAGCGCAATTAGGTGGAATCGTTATGAAAACGATTTATCGCTAAAAATACGGAAAATAGAAGAATTTTAAAATCAAATGTGGTATAATCAATAAGAATGTTAAAAGAAAAAGGAGCATAAACCAATATGAAACGTATTGCTGTTTTGACTAGTGGTGGAGACGCCCCTGGTATGAACGCTGCTATCCGTGCAGTTGTTCGTCAAGCAATTTCAGAAGGAATGGAAGTGTTTGGTATTTATGACGGATATGCTGGTATGGTTGCTGGTGAAATTCATCCATTAGATGCCGCTTCAGTAGGAGACATCATTTCTCGTGGTGGTACTTTCCTTCACTCAGCTCGCTATCCAGAGTTCGCTCAACTTGAAGGGCAACTTAAAGGGATTGAGCAATTGAAAAAACACGGGATTGAAGGTGTAGTTGTTATCGGTGGTGACGGATCTTACCACGGTGCTATGCGTTTGACTGAGCATGGTTTCCCAGCTATCGGTCTTCCAGGTACAATCGATAACGATATCGTTGGTACTGACTTCACAATCGGTTTTGACACAGCGGTTACGACTGCTATGGACGCTATCGATAAGATTCGTGATACATCATCAAGTCACCGTCGTACTTTTGTTATTGAAGTTATGGGACGTAACGCTGGTGATATCGCTCTTTGGGCTGGTATTGCAACTGGTGCTGATGAAATCATCATCCCTGAAGAAGGTTTCAAGATGGAAGATATCGTAGCAAGCATCAAAGCTGGTTATGAGTGTGGTAAAAAACACAATATCATCGTCTTGGCTGAGGGTGTGATGTCAGCGGCTGAATTTGGTCAAAAACTAAAAGAAGCTGGGGATACAAGCGACCTTCGTGTGACAGAACTTGGACATATTCAACGTGGTGGTTCTCCAACTGCGCGTGACCGTGTATTGGCGTCACGTATGGGTGCCCATGCCGTTAAACTTCTTAAAAAAGGTATCGGTGGTGTTGCGGTTGGTATCCGTAACGAGAAAATGGTTGAAAACCCAATTCTTGGAACTGCAGAAGAAGGAGCATTGTTCAGCTTGACTGCAGAAGGTAAGATTGTGGTTAACAACCCACACAAAGCCGACATTGAGCTATCTAGCTTGAATAAGAGCTTGTCATAATTTATAATTTAGTTAATAAGACCAAAAAGGTCATATATATAAAGGAGTCACAAAAATCATGAACAAACGTGTAAAAATCGTTGCAACTTTGGGACCTGCGGTAGAAATCCGTGGTGGTAAAAAATTCGGTGATGACGGATACTGGGGTGAAAAACTTGATGTTGAAGCTTCAGCTAAAAACATTGCTAAATTGATTG
The DNA here is from genome assembly GCA_963518235.1 of uncultured Streptococcus sp. Taxonomy (GTDB): domain Bacteria; phylum Bacillota; class Bacilli; order Lactobacillales; family Streptococcaceae; genus Streptococcus. Next base: position 7,523 of record CAUQIP010000015.1, read on the forward strand.
AAGCTGGTGCTAACACATTCCGTTTCAACTTCTCACACGGTGACCACCAAGAACAAGGTGACCGTATGGCGACTGTTAAACTTGCTGAAAAACTTGCAGGTAAAAAAGTTGGTTTCCTTCTTGACACAAAAGGACCAGAAATCCGTACAGAATTGTTTGAAGGAGATGCAAAAGAGTACTCATACAAAACTGGTGAGAAAATCCGTGTTGCAACTAAACAAGGAATCAAATCAACTCGTGAAGTGATTGCATTGAACGTTGCTGGTGCTCTTGATATCTATGATGATGTTGAAGTTGGCCGTCAAGTTTTGGTTGACGATGGTAAACTTGGTCTTCGTGTGGTTGCTAAAGATGACGCAGCCCGTGAGTTTGAAGTTGAAGTTGAAAACGATGGCGTAATTGCTAAGCAAAAAGGTGTTAACATTCCTAACACTAAAATTCCTTTCCCAGCTCTTGCTGAACGTGATAACGATGACATCCGCTTTGGTCTTGAACAAGGTATCAACTTCATCGCTATTTCATTCGTACGTACTGCAAAAGACGTGAACGAAGTTCGTGCAATCTGTGAAGAAACTGGAAACGGACATGTTCAATTGTTCGCTAAAATCGAAAACCAACAAGGTATCGACAACTTGGATGAAATCATCGAAGCTGCTGATGGTATCATGATTGCTCGTGGTGACATGGGTATCGAAGTACCATTCGAAATGGTTCCAGTTTACCAAAAAATGATTACTTCTAAAGTAAATGCTGCTGGTAAAGTTGTTATCACTGCAACAAACATGCTTGAAACAATGACTGAAAAACCACGTGCAACTCGTTCAGAAGTATCAGACGTATTTAACGCTGTTATCGACGGAACTGACGCAACAATGCTTTCAGGTGAGTCTGCAAACGGTAAATACCCACTTGAGTCAGTAACTACAATGGCTACTATCGACAAGAACGCTCAAACTCTTCTTAACGAATACGGACGTTTGAACTCAGATTCATTCGAACGTAACTCTAAGACAGAAGTAATGGCTTCAGCTGTTAAAGATGCTACTAACTCAATGGACATTAAATTGGTTGTAACACTTACTAAGACTGGACACACTGCACGTTTGATCTCTAAATACCGTCCAAATGCTGACATCTTGGCGTTGACATTTGACGAATTGACAGAACGTGGATTGATGTTGAACTGGGGTGTTATCCCAATGTTGACAGATGCTCCATCTTCAACTGATGATATGTTCGAAATTGCTGAACGTAAAGCAGTTGAAGCAGGTCTTGTACAATCAGGTGACGATATCGTTATCGTAGCTGGTGTACCAGTTGGAGAAGCTGTTCGTACAAACACAATGCGTATCCGCACAGTACGCTAATTAAAATAAAAAAAGCCTATCATATCAAGCATTCTAGCCTGTATGATGGGCTCTTTTTTGTCCAGGGGGCAAAACTTTTTACTTTCTATTCAGTCCAACAGTATCAAGTGCGTCAAGCACGGCTTGTTTCATGATATTTGTAATGTGAGTGTAGATTACAGTTGTTGTTTCAATGTTTTTATGGCTTAGACAAGCTATGCTGTCTTGTAGAAGCGAACGTAAAACAGATATTAAGTTTAAATACAGAAAAAACAACCCCCTGGTGATTCAAGGAGTTGTCTATAGCTAAATTAGTTTTTTGAAGCTGCTTGGAATTCAGGATTTTTCCATGCTTCATCAATGATAGCTTGCAGTTCTTTTGCAGATGCTTGCATTTTTTGAGTTTCTGCGTCGTTCAATGGAATGTTTACTGGACGAACGATACCGTGTGCACCAACGATAGCTGGTTGACCGATAAAGACGTTCTCAACACCATATTGACCTTCTTGGAATACAGAAAGTGGAAGTACTGCATTTTCATCATCAAGGATTGCTTTTGTGATACGAGCAAGGGCTACAGCGATACCGTAGTATGTTGCACCTTTTTTGTTAATGATTGAGTAAGCAGCGTCACGAACAGAAATGAAGAGTTCCACAAGGTCAGCTTCATCTAAGTCACGGTTTGCTTGCAACCATTGTTCCAATTTAACACCAGCAACGTTAGCATGTGACCAAACAGCAAATTCTGAGTCACCGTGCTCACCCATGATGTAGGCATGGACTGAACGAGCATCAACACCGATTTTTTCAGCAAGTGCTTGACGGAAACGAGCTGAGTCAAGTGAAGTACCTGAACCGATAACGCGTTCTTTAGGGAATCCAGAGAATTTCCAAGTTGAGTAAGTTAAGACGTCAACTGGGTTAGCAGCAACAAGGAAGATACCATCAAAACCTGAAGCAACAACTTGTTCAACGATTGATTTGTTGATAGCAAGGTTTTTACCTACAAGGTCAAGGCGAGTTTCACCTGGTTTTTGAGGAGCACCAGCAGTGATAACAACAAGATCAGCGTCAGCACAGTCTTCGTATTTAGCAGCGTAGATTTTCTTTGGTGAAGTAAATGCAAGCGCGTGGCTAAGGTCTTCAGCATCACCAACTGCTTTTTCAAACAATTGAGGAATTTCAATAATACCAAGTTCTTGTGCGATTCCTTGAGTAACAAGAGCGAAGGCGTAAGATGAACCTACAGCACCATCACCAACAAGGATAACTTTTTTGTGTTGTTTAGTTAGTGTCATTTGTCTAAACATCTCCTTAATTTTATTCAGGGGTTTCCCCAGTTATTTCAATTCTATCACTTTTAAAATGCTTTGTCACGGATATGCCTTGCAGTTCTTGATGTAAACGTTTTAGTAGTTCTAGATACCTGAAATATGGCAGACATTGTGGTATAATATAGTTAATTACTAATAGTGAAATGAGGCATTTATTAATGCAGGATAGAAATTTAGTGAATGTCAATCTGACAAAGGAGATGAAGACGAGCTTTATCGACTACGCCATGAGTGTTATCGTAGCGCGGGCTCTTCCTGATGTTCGAGATGGCTTGAAACCCGTTCACCGTCGGATTCTCTACGGAATGAATGAATTGGGTGTTACTCCAGACAAACCTCATAAAAAATCTGCTCGTATTACAGGGGATGTCATGGGTAAATACCACCCACACGGAGATTCCTCTATCTATGAAGCCATGGTCCGTATGGCTCAATGGTGGAGCTATCGTTACATGCTTGTAGATGGGCATGGGAACTTTGGTTCCATGGATGGTGATGGTGCTGCTGCCCAACGTTACACTGAGGCACGTATGAGCAAGATTGCTCTAGAGATGCTTCGTGATATCAATAAAAATACAGTTGATTTCGTTGATAACTATGACGCGAACGAACGTGAACCCTTGGTCTTGCCAGCGCGCTTTCCAAACCTTTTGGTAAATGGAGCTACTGGTATTGCGGTTGGGATGGCAACCAATATTCCACCTCATAACCTTGGAGAAACCATTGATGCGGTGAAGTTGGTCATGGATAATCCTGAAGTGACTACCAAGGACTTGATGGAAGTCTTGCCCGGTCCAGATTTTCCAACAGGCGCCCTCGTCATGGGCAAATCAGGTATTCATAAGGCTTATGAAACAGGTAAAGGTTCGATTGTCCTCCGTTCTCGTACAGAGATTGAAATAACTAAGGCGGGACGTGAGCGTATTGTTGTAACGGAATTTCCTTACATGGTCAATAAAACTAAGGTTCATGAGCACATCGTTCGCCTAGTTCAGGAAAAACGCATTGATGGTATTACAGCAGTTCGTGATGAGTCAAACCGTGAAGGAGTTCGATTCGTCATTGAAGTTAAACGCGATGCTTCTGCCAATGTTATCCTCAACAATCTCTTCAAGATGACCCAGATGCAAACCAACTTTGGTTTTAATATGCTTGCAATCCAAAATGGGGTACCGAAGATTTTATCTCTTCGTCAGATTTTGGATGCCTATATTGAGCACCAAAAAGAAGTGGTTGTTCGTCGTACACGTTTTGATAAGGAAAAAGCGGAAGCACGTGCGCATATCTTAGAAGGTCTCTTGATTGCACTAGACCATATCGACGAAGTGATTCGTATCATCCGTGCTAGTGAAACGGATGCGGAAGCACAAGCTGAGTTGATGAGCAAGTTTAAGCTTTCTGAACGTCAAAGCCAAGCCATCCTTGATATGCGTCTTCGTCGTTTGACAGGTTTGGAACGCGATAAGATTCAGTCTGAGTATGATGACCTTTTGGCTCTGATTGCGGATTTAGCAGATATTCTTGCTAAGCCCGAACGTGTTTCGCAAATCATTAAAGATGAATTAGACGAAGTCAAGCGTAAGTTTGGCGACCAACGTCGTACGGAATTGATGGTTGGGGAAGTATTGAGTCTTGAAGATGAGGACTTGATTGAAGAATCGGATGTTTTGATCACTCTTTCTAACAAAGGATACATTAAACGTCTGGATCAAGCTGAGTTTACTGCTCAAAAACGTGGAGGTCGCGGTGTTCAAGGAACAGGAGTTAAGGATGACGATTTTGTCCGTGAGTTAGTGTCAACCAGCACCCATGATCATCTGCTCTTCTTCACAAATAAAGGTCGTGTCTATCGCCTGAAAGGCTATGAAATTCCTGAGTATGGACGTACTGCCAAGGGATTACCAATAGTCAATCTTTTGAAATTGGATGAAGGTGAAAGTATTCAGACCATCATCAATGTTGAATCTGAACGCAGCGATGACGCCTATCTCTTCTTCACAACCCGTCATGGTATTGTGAAGAGAACCAGCGTTAAGGAGTTTGCTAATATTCGTCAAAATGGTCTAAAAGCTTTGAACCTCAAGGATGAAGATGAGTTGATTAATGTCTTACTGACAGAAGAAGATACGGATATTATCATTGGTACCAGGCTTGGTTATGCAGTTCGCTTTAAGCAATCAGTCGTTCGCGGCATGAGTCGTATCGCTACTGGTGTGAAAGGTGTTAACCTTCGTGACGGAGACACAGTTGTTGGTGCTAGTGTGATTACAGATCAGGACGAGGTTCTTATCATCACAGAAAAAGGATATGGTAAGCGCACAGTTGCGACCGAATATCCCACAAAAGGTCGTGGTGGTAAAGGGATGAAGACGGCTAATGTAGCTGAGAAAAATGGTCCTCTATCAGGTCTTTTGACCGTTAAAGGCGATGAAGACTTGATGATTATTACTGATACAGGTGTCATGATTCGAACCAACGTTGCCAATATTTCACAAACAGGTCGATCAACTATGGGAGTTAAAGTGATGCGTCTGGATCAGGATGCCAAAATTGTAACCTTTACAACAGTAGCAGCGTCAGAAAAAGAAGAAGTTGGGACAGAAAACGAAATAGAAGGTGAAGCATAATGTCTCATAAAAAGAACAAAAAGAAAACAAATCGTAAAAATTTACTAATCAATGTCTTGGCAGGATTCTTAATCCTCTTGTCACTGGCATTAATCTTTAATTCAAAAATTCGTGATATGTTCATGGTTTGGAATACTAACAAGTATCAAGTTAGCCAAGTATCAAAAGAAAAACTGGAAGAAAATCAAGATACAGAAGGTAATTTTGACTTTGACTCAGTAAAAGCCATTTCGTCAGAAGCTGTCTTATCCTCACAATGGAATTCGCAAAAATTGCCAGTTATTGGTGGAATTGCTATTCCTGAAGTAGAAATCAACTTGCCAATTTTTAAGGGGCTTGATAATGTCAACCTCTTCTATGGAGCTGGTACAATGAAGCGTGATCAAGTGATGGGGAAGGGAAACTATTCACTTGCTAGTCATCACATTTTTACAGCAGAAAATGCTAGTCAGATGCTATTTTCTCCATTATCACGCGCTAAGAATGGGATGAAAATTTATCTAACTGATAAGGATAAGGTTTATACCTATGTAATTCATGAAGTGAAGCATGTAACTCCAGATCGTGTTGATGAGATTGATGACCGTAGTGGTGTTGATGAAATCACACTTGTAACATGTGTAGACTATGATGCGACAGAGCGGATTATTGTCAAAGGTGATTTGAAAGATACAAAAGACTATTCACAAACACCTGAAGAAATCCTAACAGCTTTCAATCAACCGTATAAGCAACGTTATTAATTTTTAAAGAATCAGTAAACATTTAGTTTTACTGGTTCTTTTTATGGCTTTATAAGCAAACTATGTAATGTTAATACTCAATGAAAATCAAAGAGCAAACTAGGAAGTTAGCCGCAGGTTGCTCAAAATACTGTTTTGAGGTTGCAGATAGAGCTGGCGTGGTTTGAATTTAATTTTCGAAGAGTATAAATCAATACAAATGTTATAAATTTAAGAAAATGATTACCTATTAAAATATTTTATGTTATAATGATAAATATAAAAAATTAGGAGATGTTTATGAGTTCTTCAGAGTTTATTTCGAAGATAGATTATTATTGCCACAAGAAAGAAAGTCTTTTCAATCAAAGTAAGTTCAAGTATGCTATTCGTTCCATGTTTGCAGGTGCTTTTTTAACTTTTAGTACAGCTGCCGGGGCTATTGGTGCGGATTTATTAAATAATATTGTTCCAAGTAGTGGGTATTTCCTTTTCCCATTTGTTTTCGCTTGGGGGCTGGCCTATATCGTCTTTCTAAATGCGGAATTGATAACTTCCAATATGATGTACCTAACAGCTGGAGTGTTCTTGAAAAAGATTGATTGGAAAAAGGCAATGATTATTTTACTCTATTGTACTTTGTTTAATCTCATTGGTGCCTTGGTAGCTGGATGGGCCTTTGCCAACTCATCAGCCTTTTCCCATTTGACTCATGATAGTTTCCTTCCTAAGCTTGTAGCCAAGAAATTAGCGCGTCCAAGTGATTTAGTCCTGCTTGAGGGAATTCTTGCCAATGTATTTGTAAATATTGCTATTCTTTCATCTATACTAGTCAAAGATGGTACTGCCAAACTATGGATCATTTTATCAGCTATTTCCATGTTTGTTTTCTTGTCCAATGAGCACATCGCTGCCAATTTTGCTTCCTTTAGCATTATGAAATTCAGCATGATTGCTGATCAAGTACCTCACTTTGATATTCCAAATATCCTTCGACATTGGGGTGTAACCTTTATTGCTAACTTTATAGGTGGAGGTCTTCTGATTGGTTTACCGTATGCCTTTCTAAATAAGAATGAAGATACTTATGTCGATTAAGAAGAATCAGAGTGGGGGTGCGGAGAAATCATTTTGTTCTATTTAGTAATAAATATATTAAGTAGAACAAAAATGATTCTACTCAATCTCTAGATTCGGACAATTAAAAATTCTAAAGCTTGTTATTAAAACAATGTAAATGATTGCTGAATTTTTAAATTGGGGAAAAATACAGTCATGAAAGGCTTTTCTTTATATCGATTTTATGTTATAATTATCACAAATAAAAGTTTTAGGAGTTTATTATGGTTTCTTCAGAATTTATCTCAAAGATTGAATTTGCTTGTAAGAAGAAGGAAAGTCTTTATAGTCAAAGTAAATTTAAGTATGCGATTCGTTCTATGTTTGCAGGTGCTTTTTTAACCTTCAGTACAGCTGCTGGTGCAGTTGGGGCTGACTTGATTAATAAAATTGCACCAGGTAGTGGACGCTTCCTCTTCCCATTTGTCTTTGCTTGGGGATTGGCCTACATTGTTTTCTTGAATGCCGAGTTGGTAACATCCAACATGATGTTCTTGACTGCTGGTAGTTTCTTGAAAAAAATCTCTTGGAGAAAAACAGCTGAGATTTTACTTTACTGTACCTTGTTCAACCTTATCGGAGCCTTAATAGCAGGGTGGGGCTTTGCTCATTCAGCAGCCTATGCACATCTGACTCACGATAGTTTCATCTCAGGTGTTGTTGAGATGAAGTTAGGTCGTTCAAATGAATTAGTCTTACTTGAGGCTATTTTGGCAAATATTTTCGTAAATATTGCCATTCTTTCATTTGTTTTGGTTAAAGATGGTGGTGCCAAACTTTGGCTTGTTTTGTCGGCAATTTACATGTTTGTATTCTTAACAAACGAGCACATTGCTGCGAACTTTGCTTCTTTCGCGATTGTAAAATTCAGTGTTGCTGCTGATTCAATTGCTAACTTCGGTGTTGGAAATATGCTTCGTCACTGGGGTGTAACCTTCATTGGAAACTTTATCGGAGGAGGCCTCTTGATGGGTCTTCCATATGCCTTCCTCAATAAAAACGAAGATACTTATGTAGATTAAGAAAATGAGCACGATTGATTCGTGCTTATTTCGTTTTCAAAATAAGGCAATAGCTATTTCTTATATCAAAATATAGAAAACTGATATTGGTAAACTATAACTTAAGGTGCTACAATATCTGTAATTAAATTATATGGAGGTCGCCTTATGACTCGTGATTTTAAATTTGAAACTTTACAACTACATGCTGGTCAAGTTGTGGATCCAGCTACCAAGTCTCGTGCAGTGCCGATTTATCAGACAACATCCTTTGTTTTTGATGATACGCAGGAAGGTGCGGATCTTTTTGCCTTGAGAAAACCAGGGAATATCTATACCCGTATTACAAATCCTACAACGGCTGCCTTTGAAGAAAGAATTGCAGCTCTCGAAGGTGGTGTTGGAGCTCTTGCAACCGCATCAGGTATGGCCGCGGTTACTTATACGATTTTGGCGCTTGCCCATGCTGGTGATCATGTAGTGGCAGCCTCAACTATTTACGGTGGAACCTTCAATCTCTTGAAGGAAACCCTTCCTCGATATGGTATCACAACAACCTTTGTCGATGTGGATAATTTGGAAGAAGTGGAAGCGGCTATCAATGACAATACCAAGCTTGTCTTGATTGAAACCTTGGGCAACCCCTTGATTAATATTCCAGACCTGGAAAAATTGGCTGAGATTGCTCATAAGCATCAGATTCCACTTGTTTCTGACAATACTTTTGCTACACCTTATTTGATTAATGTCTTTTCTCACGGTGTAGATATTTCCATTCACTCTGCGACTAAGTTTATCGGTGGACATGGTACGACTATTGGAGGCGTGATTGTCGATAGTGGTCGTTTTGATTGGGCAACTTCAGGGAAATTCCCTCAATTTGTTGAGGAAGATCCAAGCTACCACAATTTGAGCTATACTCGTGATGTGGGTGTGGCAGCCTTTATTATCGCTGTCCGTGTTCAATTGCTCCGTGATACAGGTGCAGCCTTGTCTCCATTTAATGCCTTTCTCTTGCTCCAAGGACTTGAAACCCTTTCTCTTCGTGTGGAACGCCATGTGCAAAATGCTGAGAAAATTGTTGATTTTCTTGTCAACCATCCTAAGGTAGAAAAGGTAAATTATCCAAAACTTGCAGATAGTCCTTATCATGCCTTGGCTGAGAAATACTTTCCAAAAGGTGTGGGATCAATCTTTACCTTCCATGTCAAAGGTGGCGAGGAAGAAGCACGCAAGGTCATTGATCATTTAGAAATCTTTTCTGACCTTGCAAACGTAGCAGATGCTAAATCGCTTGTTGTCCATCCAGCAACAACCACTCACGGTCAATTGTCAGAAAAAGACCTAGAAGCAGCAGGTGTCACACCAAACCAAATCCGCTTGTCTATCGGACTTGAAAATGTAGAAGATTTGATTGAAGACTTGCGCTTGGCCTTGGAAAAAATTTAAAATAACAGAAGATAAACAGTGGGTTTCGACTCACTGTTTTTGATTTTCCCTCAGGCATGATATAATGGTTACAGAAGTCTAGAAAGAGGAACGATATGAACGAAATTAAATGCCCTAACTGTGGGGAAGTCTTTACAGTAAATGAAAGCCAGTATGCCGAACTCTTGTCCCAAGTGAGAACGGCAGAGTTTGATAAGGAACTACACGATCGCATGAAGCAGGAACTGGCCTTGGCTGAGCAGAAGGCCATGAATGAACAACAGACTAAACTGGCTCAGAAGGATCAAGAAATTGCTCAATTACAGAGTCAAATCCAAAACTTTGATACAGAGAAAGAATTGGCAAAGAAAGAGGTTGAACAGGCAAGTCATCAGGTTTTATTGGCTAAGGACAAGGAAGTACAGTCCTTGGAAAACCAATTGGTTACCTTGCGTTTGGAGCATGAAAATCAACTGCAAAAGACTCTTTCTGACCTAGAAAAAGAACGAGATCAGGTCAAAAATCAACTTCTTTTGCAGGAAAAGGAAAATGAGCTTTCACTTGCTTCAGTTAAACAAAACTATGAAGCACAGCTCAAAGCAGCGAGTGAACAAGTCGAATTTTATAAGAATTTCAAAGCTCAACAATCTACAAAAGCTATCGGGGAAAGTCTGGAACACTATGCAGAGAGTGAGTTTAACAAGGTCCGCAGTTTTGCCTTTCCAAATGCTTACTTTGAGAAGGATAACAAGGTCTCTGCGCGTGGGTCTAAGGGAGACTTTATCTTCCGTGAGTGTGATGAAAATGGAGTAGAGATTATCTCTATTATGTTCGAGATGAAAAATGAAGCGGACGGAACAGAGAAGAAGCACAAGAATGCAGATTTTTACAAGGAATTGGCCAAGGACCGTCGGGAGAAGAACTGTGAGTATGCCGTTTTGGTAACTATGCTTGAGGCAGATAATGACTACTTTAACACAGGGATTGTTGACGTCAGTCACGAATATGAAAAAATGTATGTAGTTCGTCCTCAATTCTTTATCCAGTTGATTGGACTCTTGCGAAATGCGGCGCTTAATTCTTTGAAATACAAGCAAGAGTTGGCCTTGGTTCGGGAGCAAAATATTGATATTACACATTTTGAGGAAGACTTGGATGCCTTCAAGCTGGCCTTTGCCAAGAACTACAACTCTGCTTCGACCAACTTTGGAAAAGCTATTGATGAAATCGACAAGGCCATCAAACGCATGGAAGAGGTTAAGAAATTCCTAACTACATCTGAAAACCAACTCCGTCTTGCAAATAACAAATTGGAAGATGTCTCTGTAAAAAAATTGACTCGAAAAAATCCAACCATGAAAGCGAAATTTGAATCACTGAAGGGAGAGTGAAAAAGCAACATATGAACGGTATTATCAACTTAAAAAAAGAAGCGGGAATGACCTCGCATGATGCGGTTTTTAAACTGCGTAAGATTTTGGGAACCAAGAAAATTGGTCATGGTGGGACCTTGGATCCGGATGTGGTGGGTGTTTTGCCCATTGCAGTTGGCAAGGCGACACGCATGGTCGAGTTTATGCAGGACGAGGGCAAGGTCTATGAGGGGGAGATTACTCTTGGATACTCAACAACGACAGAGGATGCTAGCGGTGAGGTGGTTGCTGAGATACCTGTTTTGTCGCCTTTGGATGAAAAACTTGTCGATAAAGCCATTGCTAGCTTGACTGGGCCTATTACTCAGATTCCGCCTATGTATTCGGCTGTCAAGGTCAATGGCCGTAAGCTCTATGAGTATGCGCGTGCTGGTCAGGAAGTGGAACGTCCAGAACGTCAGGTGACCATTTATCAATTTGAGCGAACAAGTCCGATTTCTTATGAGGGGAATCTAGCACGTTTTACTTTTCGTGTGAAATGTAGCAAGGGTACTTACATCCGTACCTTGTCAGTTGACTTAGGAGAGAAGCTGGGTTATGCGGCTCATATGTCTCACTTGACACGAACAAGTGCTGCAGGCTTACAATTAGAAGACGCTCTTACCTTGGAAGAAATTGCTGAAAAAGTAGAGGCTGGTCAACTGGACTTTCTCCATCCTCTAGAGATTGGAACAGGTGACCTTGTCAAAGTTTTCCTAAGTCCAGAAGAGGCTACAGAAGTGCACTTTGGTCGTTTTATCGAACTCGAACAAACAGAACAAGAATTAGCTGCTTTTGAAGGCGATACATTGCTAGCCATTCTAGAAAAACGGGGCAATCTCTACAAGCCAAGAAAGGTTTTTATCTAATCTAACTGGAGTGTGGGGATGGAATTCTTCCCCTTGACTATCCAAATCAGACTATAAATTTTGTAAAAAATGTGATAGAATAGACGACGGATAAAAAAACGGAGGATAGCATGCAAAATAGACCAATCATTATCGGAGTGACAGGTGGTTCTGGTGGTGGTAAGACCAGTGTTTCAAGAGCCATTTTATCGCATTTTCCAGATGAAAAGATTTCCATGATTGAGCATGATTCATACTACAAGGATCAGTCTCACTTGACCTTTGAAGAGCGTGTCAAAACCAACTATGACCATCCTTTTGCCTTTGATACAGACTTGATGATCGAGCAGATTAAGGAATTGTTGGCAGGGCGTCCAGTGGACATTCCGACTTATGACTATACAGAGCATACACGGAGTAGCAAGACCTATCGTCAGGAGCCTCAAGATGTCTTTATCGTTGAGGGGATTTTGGTCTTGGAGGACAAGCGTCTGCGCGATTTGATGGATATCAAGATTTTTGTGGATACGGATGATGATGTGCGCATTATTCGTCGTATCAAGCGCGATATGGAAGAACGTGGCCGTAGCCTTGATAGCGTTATTGACCAGTATTTAGGTGTGGTCAAACCCATGTACCATCAGTTTATCGAACCAACCAAGCGTTATGCTGATATCGTCATTCCTGAGGGAGTGAGCAATACCGTGGCTATCGACCTTTTGACGACCAAGATTGCAAAGATTTTGGAAGAAGCTCGAAACAGCAAATAAACAGATGTGGAGGCCTTGCCTCCTTTTCTATTTTTCCCTCATAATGGTACATAAATGGAGATTTTTAGGCATATTTTTGGTATAATAATACCCATAGAAAAGCAAGAAAATGAATAGTAGGTGGAGATGGAAAAGTATTTATCGGTAACAACTTTGACCAAGTATCTGAAAATGAAATTCGATAAAGACCCTTATTTGGAACGGGTCTATTTAACTGGTCAAGTTTCCAACTTTCGTAAACGCCCTACTCACCAATATTTCTCCCTAAAAGATGATCATGCAGTTATTCAAGCGACCATCTGGTCTGGGATTTATCAGAAATTAGGCTTCGATCTGGAAGAAGGGATGAAAATCAATGTAATTGGGCGTATGCAGGTCTATGAACCAAGTGGTAGCTACTCCATCATCATTGAAAAGGCAGAGCCTGATGGGGTTGGGGCGCTTGCGATTCAGTTTGAACAACTCAAGAAAAAATTGGCAGAAGAAGGTCTGTTTCAAGAACGCTTCAAGCAAGCTCTGCCAAAATTTTCTAAGAGAATTGGTGTGGTAACCAGTCGCAGTGGAGCCGTTATTCGAGATATTATCACGACCGTCAGCAGGCGATTTCCAGGTGTCGATATCCTACTTTATCCAACTAAGGTGCAAGGTGAAGGCTCTGCGGAGGAAATTGCTTGTAATATTGCGCGTGCTAATCAACGAGACGATTTGGACTTGCTGATTATTGGTCGTGGTGGAGGTTCCATCGAGGATCTCTGGGCCTTTAACGAAGAAATTGTGGTACGAGCTATTTTTGAATCTCGTTTACCAGTTATCTCTAGTGTGGGGCATGAGACGGATGTGACTTTAGCAGATTTTGTTGCAGATAGACGGGCTGCAACGCCAACAGCTGCAGCTGAACTAGCAACACCTGTGACCAAGTTGGATCTATTAGCTCATTTGCAAAATCAGGAAAAGCGGATGGCTACGGCAGTCCGAAATGTCCTATCGAAGAAACAAGAAGCTTTGAAAAAATGCAGTCAGTCTGTTATCTTTAGACAGCCAGAGCGTTTGTATGATGGCTATTTGCAACGCTTGGATCAACTGCAACTGCGCTTAAAACAAAGTTTGCGAACACGGATTTCTGATAACAAACAAGTCGTCCAAGCAAGGACGCATCGACTGGTTCAATTATCACCTGTTACTAAAATTCAACGTTATCAAGATCGTCTAGGTCAGTTGGATAAGCTCCTACGTAGCCAAATGGCGCTGGTTTATGATTCTAAGGTTGCTGAAGTCAAGCGACTTTCAGAAGCCTTGCTCATGTTGGATACCAGTCGAATCGTGGCGCGTGGTTATGCAATTGTCAAAAAAGAAGAGTCCGTAGTTGATTCGGTTGAAAATTTGAAGAAGAAAGACCAAGTGACGCTTTTGATGCGAGATGGTCAAGTAGAATTAGAGGTTAAAGATGTCAAAACAAAAGAAATTTGAGGAAAATCTAGCAGAACTGGAGACTATTGTCCAAAGTTTGGAAAATGGTGAAATTGCTCTGGAAGATGCGATTGCTGCCTTTCAAAAGGGCATGGTCTTGTCAAAAGAGCTCCAAGCTACGCTAGACAAGGCTGAAAAGACTTTGGTCAAGGTTATGCAAGAAGACGGAACAGAAAGTGATTTTGAATGAAAAAGCAAGAAAAATTAGCTCTTGTCGAGTCCGCTTTGGAAGACTTTTATGGAGACCAGCAGTTTGCCTCTAGTTTGAGGGAGTCTGTTCTCTATTCCATTCATGCTGGTGGCAAGCGTATTCGGCCTTTTCTCTTGTTAGAAGTTTTGGAAGCCTTGCATATTGCCATCAAACCTGCTCACGCGCAGGTGGCTGCGGCCTTGGAAATGATTCATACAGGGAGCTTGATTCATGATGATCTTCCAGCTATGGATGATGATGATTACCGTCGGGGACGCTTGACAAATCATAAGAAATTTGGCGAAGCAATGGCAATTTTGGCAGGAGATGCTTTATTCCTGGATCCTTATGCCTTGATAGCGCAGGCAGATTTGCCAAGTCAGATTAAGGTAGACTTGATTGCCAACTTATCTCTTGCTTCAGGAAGTCTGGGCATGGTAGCAGGGCAGGTTTTGGACATGGAGGGAGAACGCCAACATTTGTCTTTGGAAGAACTCCAGACTATTCATGCTAATAAGACTGGAAAACTGCTAGCATATCCCTTTCAAGCAGCTGCCCTCATAGCCGAATTGGCACCTGAAATACAAGCAAAACTGAAAACTGTTGGTGAATTGATTGGGCTTGCCTTTCAAGTCAGAGATGATGTGCTAGATGTGACTGCCAGTTTTGAGGAAATCGGCAAGACACCACAAAAGGACTTGCAGGCAGAAAAGTCAACCTATCCTGCCTTGTTGGGCTTGGAAGAGGCTGTTGCCTTTTGCAACCAAACTTTGGATCAAGCCAATGACAAATTAGAAGAAATTGCCCAGCAGGTTCCCTTTGAAACAGAATCGATTGTGAAAGTAGTAGAAAGTTTGAGAATTAATGGCTAAGGAAAGAGTGGATGTACTAGCTTATAAACAGGGCTTGTTTGAAACGAGAGAGCAGGCCAAGCGTGGTGTCATGGCTGGCCTAGTCGTAGCAGTTCTGAATGGAGAGCGGTTTGACAAGCCAGGAGAGAAAATTCCAGATGACACCGAGCTAAAACTCAAGGGGGAGAAACTCAAGTATGTCAGTCGTGGTGGCTTGAAACTGGAGAAGGCCTTGCAGGTCTTTGATTTGTCAGTGGATGGCGCGACCACAATTGATATCGGTGCTTCTACTGGGGGCTTTACAGATGTTATGATACAGAATGGTGCTGAGTTGGTCTTTGCAGTCGATGTCGGTACCAATCAGTTGGCTTGGAAATTACGCCAAGACCCACGGGTTGTCAGCATGGAGCAGTTTAATTTCCGCTATGCTGAAAAGACTGATTTCGAGCAGGAGCCGAGCTTTGCCAGTATTGATGTGAGTTTCATTTCCCTCAGTCTGATCCTTCCAGCCTTGCACCGTGTCTTGGCTGATCAAGGTCAGGTTGTGGCTCTGGTTAAGCCCCAGTTTGAAGCAGGACGTGAGCAGATTGGGAAAAATGGAATTATTCGCGATGCCAAGGTCCATCAGAATGTCCTTGAATCTGTCACAACCATGGCAGTAGAGGAAGGCTTTTCAGTCCTTGGATTGGACTTTTCTCCCATCCAAGGTGGTCATGGAAATATTGAGTTTTTAGCATATTTGAAAAAAGAAGAGTCAGCAAGCAATCAGGTTCTTGCTGATATTGAAGAAGTAGTAGAGAGGGCGCATAGTCAATTTAAAAATGAATAAAAAAGAGAGACTTGAAAAAATTAGACGATTTGTGACAGATTATCAAATCGGTACACAAGAAGAAATTGTAGAACATTTGAAAGAGGCAGGTATCACTGCCACTCAAGCGACGGTATCCCGAGATATCAAGGAGCTGGGCATTGTCAAAATTCCTTTGAGAGACAATACCTATGTCTACGAATTGCCAAAATCAATCGTAAAAAGTTTGCAACTGGCTGAAGACAATATCGAATCGGCAGAATTGATGGATAAGATGATTAATCTCCAAGTTATCCCAGGAAATACAGCTTTTGTAAAAGCTCAGTTAACCGAGACTTTTGCGGATAAGATTTTTAGCTGTTTGGCTGATGATAGCTCGATTTTAGTCATTGCCAGAAGTGAAAGTCTAGCTGAGGAAATCTTTGAACAAGTAAAAAATTGGTAGGTCTATATGTTACTTGAAATTTCGATAAAAAACTTTGCCATTATTGAGGCTATTTCCCTCAATTTTGAAAAGGGAATGACTGTCCTGACTGGTGAAACGGGTGCAGGGAAGTCGATTATCATTGATGCCATGAATATGATGTTGGGAGCTCGTGCGACGACAGATGTTATTCGTCATGGTGCGCCAAAGGCAGAGATTGAGGGGCTTTTCTCAGTTGAGAATAGTCGCCTTTTACAGGAAATTTTTGATGAGCAAGGTTTAGAATTAGGTGATGAAATTATCATCCGTCGAGAAATCTTGCAAAATGGTCGGAGTATTAGTCGTGTCAATGGCCAGATGGTCAATCTGTCTATTTTGCGTGCTATTGGGCAACATCTTGTAGATATACATGGTCAGCATGACCAAGAGGAGTTAATGCGTCCTCAACTGCATATCCAGATGTTGGATGAATTCGGTGCTGTAGCTTTTTGGAACTTGAAAGAAACCTATCAAACGAGTTTTGATGCCTATCGTAAAATGCGTAAGCAGGTTCTGGAAGTCAAGAAAAACCAACAGGAACACAAGGCACGTATTGAAATGTTGGAATTTCAAATGGCAGAGATTGAGGCAGCAAACTTGCAAGCAGGTGAAGACTTGACTCTCAATCAAGAGCGAGATAAACTTCTCAATCATAAGAATATTGCGGATACGTTGACAAATGCCTATAGTATGTTGGACAATGAAGACTTTTCAAGTCTAGCCAATGTTCGTTCAGCCATGAATGACATGGAAAGTGTAGAAGAGTACGACAATGAATATCGTGAAATTTCAAGCTCACTGTCTGAGACTTACTATATTTTAGAAGACATTAGCAAACGTTTAGAAGCTATTATTGAGAATCTTGATTTTGATGGCAATCGTCTCATGCAGGTTGAGAATCGTTTGGACCTCCTTCATACTATTACCCGTAAGTATGGTGGGACTGTAGACGATGTCTTGCTTTATTTTGCCAAGATTACGGAAGAATACAATCTCTTGACAGGCAATAATCTTTCTTCTGAGGACATGGAAGCAGAGCTCAAGAAATTGGAAGTCAATCTTGTTGATTTGGCAGGTCAGCTTGCATCTGCACGTCATGACTTGGCACAGCAGCTCGAAGCTGAGATTAAACAAGAACTACAAGATCTTTATATGGAAAAAGCCCAGTTTCAAGTTCGTTTTAGCAAGGGCAAATTCAGCCGTGAGGGCAATGAAACGGTTGAGTTTTACATTTCAACCAACCCTGGCGAAGACTTTAAACCCTTGGTTAAGGTTGCGTCTGGTGGAGAATTATCTCGTCTCATGCTAGCCATTAAGTCCGCCTTTTCACGTAAAGAAGGTAAGACAAGTATTGTCTTTGATGAAGTGGATACAGGAGTTTCAGGTCGTGTAGCTCAGGCTATCGCGCAGAAGATTCACAAGATTGGTCAGCATGGTCAGGTTCTTGCTATTTCCCATTTACCACAAGTGATTGCGATTGCGGATTATCAATTCTTTATTGAGAAGATTAGTAATGACCATTCAACAGTTTCGACTGTTCGTCTCTTGACGGTTGAAGAGCGAGTGGAGGAAGTTGCCAAGATGTTGGCAGGTGATGATGTGACGGAAGCAGCCCTGACGCAAGCCAGAGAATTGTTGAGAAACAGGGAGGAATAAGATGACAGACTATTATGTAATTGGAGATGTTCATGGAAAAGCAGGGATGCTAGAAGACCTTCTCAAAACATGGGATGGTCAGACCCAGTTGCTCTTTCTAGGGGACTTGATTGATCGCGGTGAAGATAGTCGCCGTGTCCTAGAGATGGTTAAGGACTTGGTCGACAATCAAGGGGCTATCTGTTTGTCAGGAAATCACGAGTATATGTTTTTGACTTGGCTCGATGATCCAGAAGAAAGCTATGATCACTATCGCCGTAATGGTGGAGATACAACCATTAACTCTATCCTAGGTCGTCCCTTGGATGCACCAGTTGATGGAGTTGAGGATGCCAAGCGAGTTGCTACCGAAGCAGCAGACTTGGTCGAATTCATTCGTCAAATGCCGTTTGTGGTAGAGACAGATAAGTATATCTTTGTTCACGCAGGTATTGATTTGACCTTGGACGACTGGCATGAAACCACAGATTATAAAAAAGTCTGGCTTAGAAAACCATTCCACGAAGCAGAAAATCATACTGGAAAAATCATTGTCTTTGGTCATACACCGGTCTATGGTTTGTTAAAGCAAGAGCGAGGTACAGCTGAGCTTTGGACTACAGAAGATGGCAAGATTGGAATGGATGGAGGAGCTGTTTATGGTGGTGTCCTTCATGGGATTGTCTTTACAGACCAAGGAATGACAGAACACCACTTTATCGAAAATGACGGCTTTGTCGCTGAAGATTAGTACTCCTAACAGGGTGTGGTCTTGTCAAAATGTCAAAAACAATTTATAATAAATAGATACCCTGAAAGGAAGAGAATCATGAACTTAGAAGAATTGAAAAAACGACAGGAGAAGATCCGTAACTTCTCTATTATCGCCCATATTGACCACGGGAAATCGACTCTAGCAGACCGCATTTTGGAAAAAACAGAGACAGTCTCCAGTCGTGAAATGCAGGCACAGCTTTTGGATAGCATGGATTTAGAACGGGAACGTGGGATTACCATTAAGTTGAATGCCATTGAGTTGAATTATACTGCAAAAGATGGGGAAACTTATATTTTCCACTTGATTGACACGCCGGGGCACGTAGACTTTACCTATGAAGTTTCACGTTCGCTCGCTGCTTGTGAGGGAGCGATTTTGGTGGTTGATGCGGCTCAAGGTATTGAGGCTCAAACCCTTGCCAACGTTTATCTGGCCTTGGACAATGATTTGGAGATTATGCCAGTCATTAACAAAATTGACCTGCCTGCTGCGGATCCAGAGCGCGTGCGTACAGAGATTGAAGATGTCATTGGTCTAGATGCCAGTGAAGCAGTATTAGCTTCTGCCAAGGCTGGTATAGGTATTGAAGAAATCCTCGAGCAAATCGTAGAAAAAGTGCCAGCACCAACGGGTGATGTGACGGCGTCACTTAAGGCCTTGATTTTCGATTCTGTTTACGATGCTTACCGTGGGGTTATCCTCCAAGTTCGTGTCATGGATGGGGTTGTCAAACCTGGCGATAAGATTCAGCTTATGAGCAATGGTAAGACCTTTGATGTGACTGAGGTTGGAATTTTCACTCCTAAGGCAGTTGGTCGTGATTTCCTTGCGACTGGTGACGTTGGTTATATTGCGGCTTCTATTAAGACGGTTCAAGACACTCGTGTGGGTGATACAGTTACCTTGGCAACCAATCCTGCGGCAGAGCCATTACATGGCTACAAACAGATGAATCCTATGGTCTTTGCGGGTCTCTATCCAATTGAATCCAACAAGTACAATGACCTACGTGAAGCCCTTGAAAAATTGCAACTGAATGATGCTAGTCTTCAGTTTGAACCAGAAACATCGCAGGCACTTGGATTTGGTTTCCGTTGTGGTTTCCTTGGACTTCTTCATATGGATGTTATCCAAGAACGTTTGGAACGTGAGTTTAATATCGACCTTATCATGACAGCTCCGTCTGTTATCTATAAAGTCAATCTGACAGACGGTGAGTCTATGGACGTCTCTAACCCATCTGAATTCCCAGATCCAACTAAGATTGCGACCATTGAAGAGCCTTATGTTAAAGCGCAAATCATGGTACCGCAAGAGTTTGTTGGTGCAGTGATGGAGCTAGCTCAGCGCAAGCGTGGGGACTTTGTGACTATGGATTATATTGATGACAATCGTGTCAATGTTATCTATCAAATTCCGCTTGCTGAAATCGTCTTTGACTTCTTTGATAAACTTAAGTCTTCGACGCGTGGTTATGCAAGCTTTGACTACGAATTGTCAGAGTATCGTCCGTCTAAATTGGTTAAAATGGATATCCTTCTCAATGGAGACAAGGTGGATGCCCTTAGCTTCATCGTTCACAAGGATTTTGCTTACGAACGTGGAAAACTCATCGTTGATAAGCTTAAGAAAATTATCCCTCGCCAACAATTTGAGGTGCCAATCCAAGCAGCAATTGGACACAAAATCGTGGCTCGTACTGATATCAAGGCCCTTCGTAAAAACGTACTTGCTAAGTGTTATGGTGGTGACGTTTCTCGTAAGCGTAAGCTACTGGAAAAACAAAAAGCTGGTAAGAAACGCATGAAAGCTATCGGATCAGTAGAAGTTCCACAAGAAGCCTTCCTCAGCGTTTTGAGTATGGATGAAGAATAACTTGTCATAATTACTTTTCCTTGTTTACAGGAAATTTATATCAGAATCAATCGTAAAGCAGGCTTAAATGGTCTGCTTTTTTAGTTTTTATACTCTTCGAAAATCAAATTCAAACCACGTCAACGTCGCCTTGCCGTACTCAAGTACAGCCTGCAGCTAGTTTCCTAGTTTGCTCTTTGATTTTCATTGAGTATTAAAACAAAAAATGTTTAATGTGTTTGTTTAATGTGTTTGTTTTTATAAGTCAAACTACAAAAACAACAAAAATATAAAAAAAGAGACAAAAAAGAACAGAAAATTATTGACAACGATTTCATATAGTGTTATACTTATAGCATAAAGTTAATGGAAAGAAGGGAAAACCTTATGGGATTAGATCATTTCTTTGACAAAAACCTTGTGTTTTGCTTAGAAGCGGATAATCAAGAACATCTCTTTGATCAGGTTGCAACTTTATTGGAAGAACGAGAAATCGTAACTCCAACTTATCGTGAAGCCTTGATCACGCGTGAAAAGTCATTTCCAACTGGCTTAGATATGGAATTTTTGGGTAAGGATTTACCGAATGTGGCTATTCCTCATACAGATACAATTCATAATCTTGCTGAAAAAGTTGTGGTCGTTCGATTAGAAAAACCAGTGACTTTCCACAATATGATTGCGCCAGATAAGGAAGTAGAAGTATCCTTGCTCTTCTTTATCATTAATAACTCAAGTTCAAGTCAAACGAACATTCTTGCTCAGTTGATGGACTTCTTTACAGGAAATGGCCATTTGGAAGATTTGGCTAAAATTTCTGAACCAGAAGCTATCTATGCTTATATCGCTGAAGCAACTGCATAATCTTGTATATTAAAAATATTAAATCGGAGGAAATCCATATGATTAAAATTCTTGCTGCCTGCGGTGCAGGTGTTAACTCAAGCCACCAAATTAAAAGTGCTCTTGAAGAAGAACTTTCAAACCGTGGTTTTGATGTTCACTGTGATGCGGTAATGGTCAAAGACGTTAATGAAGACCTTATCAAAGGTTATGACATCTTCACACCAATTGCTGCGACAGACCTTGGTTTTGACCCAGGTATTCCAGTTATCGAAGCTGGACCAATCTTATTCCGTATCCCAGCTATGAGTGCTCCAGTATTTGACAACATTGAAGCAGCTATTAAAGAACACGGATTAAGCTAATAAATACTTTATTTAGTTAACATTCATATAACATAAAAAGGGAGGAACTGTTATGGATGCAATCTTTGGTCTAATCAAAGAATTTTTCACACCTATCTTAGATATGGGTGGACCTGTCATCATGTTAATTATTTTGACAGTATTGGCTTTACTTTTTGGAGTGAAATTCTCTAAAGCGCTTGAAGGTGGTATCAAACTTGCTATCGCTCTTACAGGTATCGGTGCCATCATCGGTATGCTAAATGGTGCTTTCTCAGCATCACTTGCAAAATTTGTTGAAAACACAGGTATCCAATTGAGTATTACTGACGTTGGTTGGGCACCACTTGCAACAATCACTTGGGGATCTGCTTGGACACTTTACTTCTTGCTTATCATGTTGATTGTTAACGTAGTGATGCTTGCTATGAAGAAAACTGATACACTTGACGTTGATATCTTCGATATCTGGCACTTGTCTATTACAGGTCTTTTGATTAAATGGTATGCTGACAACAATGGTGTGAGCCAAGGGGTTTCACTCTTGATTGCTACAGCAGCTATCGTCCTTGTTGGTGTGTTGAAAATTATCAACTCTGACTTGATGAAACCTACATTTGATGACCTTCTTAACGCACCAAGTTCATCTCCAATGACTTCAACTCACATGAACTACATGATGAACCCAGTTATCATGGTTTTGGATAAGATTTTTGAAAAATTCTTCCCAGGTCTTGATAAATATGACTTTGACGCTGCTAAATTGAACAAGAAAATCGGTTTCTGGGGTTCTAAATTCTTCATCGGTTTTATCCTTGGTATCGTTATCGGTATTATGGGAACTCCACATCCAATTGAAGGTGTTGCAGATGCAGATAAATGGCGTCTTGTTATCAAAGGATGGTTGTCTCTTGGTTTGACAGCTGGTGTATCTTTGGAACTCTTCTCACTTATCGGTTCATGGTTCATCGCTGCCGTAGAACCACTTTCACAAGGTATTACAAACGTTGCTACTAAACGTCTTCAAGGACGTAAATTTAATATCGGTCTTGACTGGCCATTCATCGCTGGTCGTGCTGAAATCTGGGCTTGTGCCAACGTACTTGCACCAATCATGTTGATCGAAGCTGTGCTTCTTTCAAAAGTCGGAAATGGTATCTTGCCACTTGCAGGTATCATCGCTATGGGTGTTACTCCAGCTCTCTTAGTTGTAACACGTGGTAAATTGCTCCGTATGATTATCTTCGGAACTCTCTTGTTGCCACTCTTCCTTCTTTCAGGTACACTTATTGCACCATTTGCAACAGAACTTGCTAAAGGTGTAGGTGCCTTCCCAGCAGGTGTGAGCCAAACTCAATTGATTACTCACTCAACTCTTGAAGGACCAATCGAAAAACTTCTTGGTTGGACAATTGGTAACACTACAACAGGTGATATCAAAGCAATCCTTGGTGCTGTAGTCTTCCTTGTATTCTATATCGGTATCTTTGCTTGGTACAGAAAACAAATGATCAAACGTAACGAAGAGTACGCAGCAAAAGCAAAATAATGCGCTCCTATAAAATGTAAGCTCAATGAAAATCAAAGAGCAAACTAGGAAGCTAGCCGCAGGCTGTACTAAAGTACGGCAAGGCGACGGTGACGAAGTTTGAATTTGATTTTCGCAGAGTGTAAATTGTTGAAACTAGGTTGTCATACCTTCTAGGAGTGACAGCCTAGTTTTTTATAAACTATCAAGAAATCGGAGAAAATAATGGTAATTGAATTAAAATCAGAACAAATAAGTGTTCAATTTAACAGTTTTGGTGGGGCTCTTTCTTCTATAAAAGATGCTGAAGGTCTTGAGTATTTGTGGCAAGGGGATGCTACTTATTGGAGTGGACAAGCTCCTGTTCTCTTCCCCATTTGTGGTTCATTGAGAGAGGATACAGCCCTCTATATAGATGAGAAGGGACAAGAAAGTAAAGGAAAGATTCCTCGTCATGGTTTGGTTCGTAAGAAAGAATTTGAATTAGTTGAACAAACGGAAAACAGTGTAACTTTTGCAATTGAAGACGATGAGAATAGCTATCAAAACTACCCTTATCATTTCCGCCTAGAAATCACTTATATCCTTACTGGTAAGACAGTACGGACTCAATATAAGATTTTCAATAAAGAAGCTAGCAAGGTCATGCCTTACTTTATTGGTGGACATCCAGGCTTTAATTGTCCTCTACTGGATGATGAAGTCTATGAAGACTACTATTTAGAGTTTGAGAAAGAAGAGACTTGCTCTGTTCCACGTCCTTTCCCAGCAACAGGTATGTTGGATTTCCAAGATAGAAGTCCATGGCTAGAGGGGCAAAAAGAAGTAGACCTCAGCTATGATCTTTTCAGTACAGATGCAGTTACTTTGGATGAATTACAATCTAGAACAATTGCCCTTCGTTCTCGTAAACATGATAAAGGGTTGAAAGTGCACTTTGCAGAGTTCTCAAATCTCATTATCTGGTCAACTTTGAATAAAGGTCCTTTCATTGCTTTTGAACCATGGTCTGGCTTGTCAACATCTCTTGAAGAAGGAGATCATCTAGAAGATAAGAAGAATGTTCGTCTCCTAGAACCTGGTCAAGTGGATCAAATTGGTTTTGATATCGAAATCTTTTAGATAAAAAACCACAAAAACAAACATTAACTGTTGACTTTTTCGGTAAATAGGAGTATATTATGTTTGTAAACAACAAATGATGTTTGCAACAAACAAACAATCACTTGTTATATTCTCTTTCGTGGAGAAAGATTATTTCTAGGAAACTGGTTTCCTAAACTTGAATAAGGTGTGTAATTCATCTCATTCAATCCAATTTGTCAATAAACTGCTAGAAAGCTTTTGTAGGTAAACTGCTAACTATAAAAGGTTTTACTAGCCTAGAAAAATAAAAAGGAGTATACAATATGTCTATTGTTATCGGTGCAGATGCTGCAGGTTTGAGATTGAAAGAAGTTGTGAAAGACTTCTTGGAAAAAGAAAACTTCCACGTTGTGGATGTTACAGCTGAAGGTCAAGACTTTGTTGATGTGACTCTTGCTGTTGCTGCAGAAGTAAACAAAGAAGAACAAAACCTTGGTATCGTGATTGATGCTTATGGAGCTGGTCCATTTATGGTCGCAACTAAGATCAAAGGAATGGTTGCTGCAGAAGTATCTGACGAACGTTCAGCTTATATGACTCGTGGCCACAACAACTCACGTATGATCACTATGGGTGCACAACTTGTTGGTGATGAATTGGCTAAAAATATCGCTAAAGGATTTGTTAACGGTAAATACGACGGTGGCCGTCACCAAATTCGGGTCGATATGTTGAACAAAATGTGCTAATTAGATTACAGTAAGAAAGGTAAGTTAAAAATGAGAATTGCAATTGGATGTGACCACATCGTAACAGATGAAAAAATGGCGGTTTCAGAATTTTTGAAATCAAAAGGATATGAAGTCATTGACTTTGGTACCTATGACCACACACGTACTCACTACCCAATCTTTGGTAAAAAAGTTGGTGAGGCTGTAACTAGCGGTCAAGCTGATCTTGGGGTATGTATCTGTGGTACTGGTGTTGGTATCAACAACGCTGTAAATAAAGTTCCTGGTGTTCGTTCTGCCTTGGTTCGTGATATGACAACAGCACTTTATGCTAAAGAACAATTGAACGCTAACGTTATCGGTTTTGGTGGTAAGATTACTGGTGAATTGCTCATGTGTGACATCATCGAAGCTTTCATCCATGCTGAATACAAACCATCTGAAGAAAACAAGAAATTGATTGCGAAAATTGAACACGTTGAAAGTCACAATGCTCAACAAACAGACGCAAACTTCTTCACTGAATTCCTTGAAAAATGGGATCGCGGAGAATACCACGACTAAGAGGTGACCTATGATTTTAACAGTCACAATGAACCCATCCATTGATATTTCCTATCCCTTGGATGAGTTGAAGATTGATACTGTCAATCGTGTGGTGGATGTAACCAAAACGGCTGGTGGTAAGGGACTCAATGTTACCCGAGTACTTTCAGAATTTGGAGATCCTGTTCTTGCTACTGGTTTAGTGGGTGGCAAACTTGGTGAGTTTTTGGTTGAACATATCGATGATCAAGTAAAAAAAGATTTCTTCTCAATTCATGGAGAAACTCGTAACTGTATCGCTATTCTCCATGGAGACAATCAAACAGAAGTTCTTGAAAAAGGACCTGAAGTATTGGAACAGGAAGGACAAGGCTTTTTGGATCATTTCAAAAAACTCTTGGACTCAGTTGAAGTAGTAGCTATCTCAGGTAGTCTGCCAGCTGGCCTTCCAGTTGATTACTATGCGAGTTTGGTAGAACTTGCTAATCAAGCTGGCAAGCCTGTAGTCTTGGACTGCTCTGGTGCGGCTCTTCAGGCGGTTCTTGAATCACCACATAAACCAACAGTCATCAAACCAAATAATGAGGAATTGTCTCAGCTTCTTGGAAGAGAAGTTTCTGAGGATTTGGATGAATTAAAAGAAGTACTTCAAGAACCTTTGTTTGCAGGTATTGAATGGATTATCGTTTCACTTGGTGCCAATGGTGCCTTTGCCAAACATGGTGACACTTTCTACAAGGTAGATATTCCTAGAATTCAGGTGGTAAATCCTGTTGGATCTGGAGACTCTACTGTGGCAGGAATTTCTTCAGGCCTTCTTCATAAAGAATCGGATGCAGCATTACTCATCAAGGCAAATGTCCTTGGTATGCTCAATGCTCAAGAAAAAATGACTGGTCATGTCAACATGGCCAACTATCAAGCTCTATATGATCAATTAATAGTAAAAGAGGTATAAAATGGCTTTAACAGAACAAAAACGTGCACGCTTAGAAAAACTTTCTGATGAAAATGGTATCATCTCAGCTCTTGCATTTGACCAACGCGGTGCTTTGAAACGCCTCATGGCTCAACACCAAACAGAAGAACCAACTGTGGCTCAAATGGAAGAACTTAAAGTTTTGGTAGCAGATGAATTGACTAAATACGCTTCATCTATGCTTCTTGACCCTGAGTATGGACTTCCAGCAACTAAAGCTCTTGATGAAAAAGCTGGTCTTCTCCTTGCTTATGAAAAAACAGGTTATGACACAACAAGCACAAAACGCTTGCCAGACTGCTTGGATGTTTGGTCTGCAAAACGTATTAAAGAAGAAGGTGCAGATGCAGTTAAATTCTTGCTTTACTATGATGTAGATAGCTCAGACGAACTTAACCAAGAAAAACAAGCTTACATTGAACGTATCGGTTCTGAGTGTGTGGCTGAAGATATCCCATTCTTCCTTGAAATTCTTGCTTACGATGAAAAAATTGCTGACGCAGGTTCTGTAGAATACGCTAAAGTAAAACCACACAAAGTTATCGGTGCTATGAAAGTCTTCTCAGACCCACGCTTTAACATTGATGTCTTGAAAGTAGAAGTTCCTGTTAACATTAAATATGTTGAAGGCTTCGCTGAAGGTGAAGTAGTTTATACACGTGAAGAAGCAGCAGCCTTCTTTAAAGCTCAAGATGAAGCAACGAACTTGCCATACATCTACTTGAGTGCTGGTGTATCAGCTAAACTCTTCCAAGATACTCTTGTATTTGCCCACGAATCAGGTGCAAACTTTAACGGAGTTCTTTGTGGCCGTGCAACATGGGCTGGATCAGTTGAGGCATACATCAAAGATGGTGAAGCAGCAGCACGCGAATGGCTACGCACAACTGGTTTTGAAAACATTGATGAACTCAACAAAGTTCTTCAAACAACAGCGACTTCATGGAAAGAACGCGTGTAGCACTCAAATTGTAAAAAATATTCAGTCTAGTGATAGTAATATCTCTAGACTTTTTTTTGATGTCAAAATAACCTTGAGTTAGCTATTCTCAAGGTTAGAAAAAATATAGAAGTTGGAATACAAGTTAATCGTGATATTCCCCACGATCCCACTTGGCATTCTCTTCATCGAAGATATGATCATTGGCAGCTACATCTGGGCTCACTTCAGATAGTTTATCAATTTTCGCAATCAATTCCTCTTTTTCAGGATTTGGTTTGTACTTGGTATTGATAAATTCATCTACAATGTTGTTAATGAAATTGATACCTAGGATTGCACCACCGAAAGCAACAATATTAGCATTGAGATTTTCACGAGCGGAACGAGCAGTCGCAACATCTCCGACAAGTACAACTCGAGTTCCAGGAACTTTATCAGCAGATACAGCAATTCCAACACCTGTACCGCAAAGGGCAACTCCAAAGTCAGCCCGTCCATTGACGACCTCCTCTGCAATTAAGCGACCATAAATAGGATAGTGAGTACGGACGAAATCATAAGTACCAACATCAATGATTTCATGGCCTTGTTCTTTTAGGTGTTTTGAAATCTTCATCTTCACATCTGTTACAATGTGATCACAACCGAGAGCAATTTTCATGGGAATACCTCCTAGCAGAGCTTGTTCAGCATATCAATGCGAACTTGGTGACGACCAGAATCATAGTTGTGCTCAAGAAAGGCTTTGACTATTTCAACTGCTAAAATATCACCTGTAATTCCAGAACCAATTGTAATGATTGGAGTAGAATTGTGTCGAATAGTCATCATGGCAGAGTGTTCATCGTAAACAGCGGCGCAGATAATACCTTTAAACTTATTAGCAGGCATAAAAGAATGTCCAAACTTGTCAAAAAGAATAGCACGAGCTTGCTTATATTTTCTAAACTCTGTAATAGCATTGATAGTAGAATCAACGAAATCCGCAGAACCTTGTGTAGAGTTGAGGTCAATTACTTCATAACCAGAATGAAGCAGATAGTGTTTGACGGTTTCTTTCAGTTGGAAACCATCTTGGTCAGTAGCTAAAATAACTTTCATAAGAACCTTCTTTCTTTAGCTATCCAAAAGCATGCAATGAAATATCATTGTTGACGATATAGAAGATATATTATATCTTCAAATATAGTATAGTCCTTGTAAAATTATTTGTCAAGGATTTATAAAAACTAGTTGAAGAATTTTTTCTTCAGCTAGTTTTGGCATTTATTGATCCAATTTCTGATATCGGTTAAATCATAGTTAATCTCAGATTGATGGGCTACCTGGCTGAGTGTAATAGAAGTCAGGGTTGCAACTAAAGTATTTTCAATAA
>CAUQIP010000016.1:0-36547 GCA_963518235.1 uncultured Streptococcus sp.
CATCTGCAATTAAGAAAGGAGCAAAGACAGCCTGGACCACACGTTCCCCAACTTCGAGAATCACTTCTTGGTCAGTGATATTCTTCATCTGCGCAAAAATATGCCCTTCATTTCCAAGATTTCCATAATAATCCCCATCAATGACCCCAACTGAATTAATTAAAACCAAACCCTTCTTACGAGGGTTTGAAGAACGATCATAGAGGTAGAGAACCTCAGTCGGTTGCATATAAGCCTTAACCCCTGTCGGAACTAAGGCAATCTCTCCTGGCGCAATAACTGTACGCACAGCAACCTTTAAGTCGTAACCAGCCGCATGCGCTGTCTCACGCTTGGGCAATAAATTTTCATCTGTAAAACTAGAAACCAATTCAAAACCACGAATTTTCATCATCTTCTCTTTTCTATTATCATTTATTCTAGATTATTCTATCTTATTTATTCGGAAAAAGCACGAAAAAAAGAGCACACAATTCAAATCGCTTAGGGCTGCTGGATTCCTCCCCTGACCCGCTTCACGCAGAACTGTTGCTCCACTATTTATTATATCACATTCCTATTCATTTTAAAAGCAAAATTATTTTTTCCGTCTATTTCTAAAAAAGTCCTGCATAATAGCTGCGCATTCATCTTCCAAAATTCCCGTTTCAACCTCCACACGATGATTGAGACGCTCATCTGTCAAGATATCGTACAAACTCCCAGCAGCGCCAAATTTCTGGTTTTTAGCCCCATAGACCACGTTTGGAATACGGGCGAGTCCAATCGCACCACTACACATGACACACGGCTCAATGGTCACAAAAAGCGTGCAATCCAGCAAGCGCCAGCTCTCCTCACTCAGGTTCGCATTCTCTATAGCCATAATCTCCGCGTGCATAACCGCTCGTTGCAACTCCTCACGCGCATTATGCCCACGACCAATGATTTCCCCATCTTTGACAATCACACAACCAATTGGAATTTCATCGTGTTCAAGAGCAATCTCAGCCTCTTTCAATGCCTCTCTCATGAAGCTTTCTTTTTCTTCAAGCGTATAATCCATCTCTTTTCCCTTTTCCTACTTGTCGATTTTATTATTATATCATGAATCCCAACATAAAAAAAGCCACCGAATGCGGTGACTCTATAGGGAGATTATTATGAAAAAGGTAAAATAAAATCTTATTAAATCAATGCTTTTGGAGGGTGTCCCCTCCAACTCCCCGACCTCTGGACAAGGTCTATTTTTTTGAAAAAAATTTATCAAAACCATTGACTTTCTACAACTAAAGTTGTATAATAGATACATAAGGTTAAGGAGGAAACCTTAGACAAGGAAACTAGTAGAAAGGAACATGAAATGTTTAAGTTCAAAAAGAAGCCACTCAAGGCAAAAACAAATAAGCTAGTAGTCAAAATAAACTTATTTATAATCAGCTTTGAATGGCACATCGAATTTGGATAGTGAGAAATCACTATCCACCCCTTCGGGGGTGTACTTAAATTATAACAGGAAAAATAATGAAAGTAAATCTAAAAATTAGAAAAACTACCAAGCGGGAAAAAGTTGAATTTATTATTGGACTTCTTCTACTCCTATTTGCAGTTTGGTATTTTACGAGGTAATATATGTCAGTAGATATTAAAGCTATCCGCTGGCTTTTAGACAACGCCACAGCCTATGCTATCAGCAAAAACTGTGGCGTATCTATTCAGGCAGTAGATAAGTATAAAAACGGTGTATCAGATATTATGAACATGCGTTTAAAACACGCTATCAGCATGACTTCTTACGCCCATACACTACAAGAAAAACAGTGAGCACCATCACTGTTTTTTCTATTTTGAGCAAACAAAAAACCGCAAGCTATTGCCTGCGGTTGGTGTACTATATTTTTGGTTTCATACAGATTTTTAGTCAGATCTTTAAGAAAGCAATTCGTTAACTCTATCTTGAACTGCTTGCGCATTATATCCCGCATTTGTTAGATTGTCAAAACGTTCTTGTCCATTGCCCCAAAGACCTTGCACGACCTCATTGGCTATGGTATTAAGATCTACGGTGTTTCCACCACCTAAAAGGCTATTTACTTTATCTTGAACAGCTTGTACGTCATAACCAGCGTTTGTTAAGTTGTCGAAACGTTCTTGTCCATTGCCCCACAAACCCTGTAATACTTCTTGTGCTACGCTGTCAAGGTCTGAATTAGCGTTTCCACCATTTAGAAGACTATTCACTCTGTCTTGTACAGCTTGTGCGTCATAACCAGCGTTTGTTAAGTTGTCGAAACGTTCTTGTCCATTGCCCCACAAACCCTGTAATACTTCTTGTGCTACGCTGTCAAGGTCTGAATTAGCGTTTCCACCATTTAGAAGACTATTCACTCTGTCTTGTACAGCTTGTGCTTTGGGCTTAGCTTCTTCATCATCTAGTAAAACAATGTTCTTGTCGTAAGGATTTGAAGAGTATTGCCACCAGCGAATACCATCCATGGATGGGAAATATTCAAAGTCAGCGTTCCCATCGTTCAAGCCATATCCTGCAATCCAAAGGCTATTTGGGAATTTTGCAAGAATCTGTTCATAATAGATATTATTAAGTGTAAATGGCTTGTAGCTGTAATAGATTGGCTCATAGCCGTTTTCTTTGAGGATTTCCATAAAGCGAATACAAGCATCTGTGTTTGCCTGTTTATCTCCACTAGCGTGATCTTCGTAATCAAGACACAAGTATTTTACTTTTTGAGGTACATTATTAAGAAAGTAGCGTGCCTCTCGTTCGGCTTCTTCAATGTCACCTCCAAACCATGCGAAATGATAAAATCCAACAGGGGTTGATTGCTCAACTTGAGCGGACAGGCAAGGGTTGATATAGCTTGTACTTTCAGAAATTTTGATAATAGTATTCTGTGTACCCATGTCAGCCAAAATACCTGTAATATCGTATCCATTGTGGCTAGATACATCGATGAATAAGTCGTTTTTCTTCATTTTTTTCCTCCTAGTCTTCGCCTTCGCTTGGCTCTTGATAATCAAGAGCACGTTTGCTGTCTGTAATTCCGCTTGTTGTTGGGTCATTGACCAGACCGATTGCAGTCAAGAACACGAATACCGCATTGACAAGCAGAATCAACTTGTTGCCGATATCACCTAAATCCAGATGATATCCAAAGA
This sequence comes from uncultured Streptococcus sp., assembly GCA_963518235.1. GTDB lineage: Bacteria > Bacillota > Bacilli > Lactobacillales > Streptococcaceae > Streptococcus. The sequence goes on from CAUQIP010000016.1 coordinate 3,157, forward strand.
CTGCTGCACCAGCTTGCAAGACAAGCAAGAAGGCTGGGATTGCAGTCAGCCAAAAGTATTTGTTTTGTAATCGTAATTTCCAGTTAATCATATGTTTTCCCTTTCTAGCGCCTTACTGCGCCTAAGCTTTCAACGGTTTTAGCGTCCCATATACCCAATTGATACATAACGCGAATGATATTTCTCTGATTATTCCATTGATATTCATACATGGAGCCTCTTTCAGTCAATCTAGCTCTTGTCCAATCGTAATCATCTGCTGATTTTAGCGGATTCAGTACTTTTACTACATCGTGCCAATAATCGAAATTCGCTTTTTTCCAAATATCTATATCAATGATTGCCAGTGATGTTCTTAAAATTGCGTTCGGAAAATCCCAAAATGGAGATTCTTGATTCCAAGGTTTATAATAAGTTTTCCCTAAAAGTACAGGGTTGCCTCCTGTATCCAAACCGCATCCATTATCGAACCAAGCTACTGGAGGAGTACTGTTTAAATCAATCGTATAAGCCATCGGTGCCCGTCTTGGTGCAGGTTTAATCAAAGCTAATTGTTCTTGAAAGGCCTTGTTCTGCTTAGTTAATTCTTCCACTTGATGCTTTAAGATTTGATAATCAGATTTGCCTTCTATATAATCTTTCGCTTCAAGCTCTGCTTTGCTTGTGTAATCCGTTTCGAATCGTTTGACATCACGGCCAACCGCCTTAGCAAATTCCTCTAAATTGCTCATAGCAATCACGCTTTCGCTGCGTTATAGGTTGCGACAAGGTCGAGGTTGGCAAACTCGTCAATACGACGACCGAGGTCAGCCAGTTTTTGCACGACTGCACCTTCGGTATCTCCACTCATTGCAGCAATCTTCTCAGCGATTTCTTTAAGCGTGTCAAGATTTTCAGGGACACCCTCACCCAAAATATCGTTCTTGACTGCAGTTTTAGCTTGTTCAATCAATTGTGTGACTGTCGCATTGTCAATCTTGCCGTTAAGCAGTTGTTTCAATTCCTTGATGTCAACTCCGACTGCTTGAGCGAATGCAATTAATTTACTTGTATCCATGTGTTACACCTTTCCTAAATTGTAATAAAAGAGTAGGTCTGGGAGTTCCTGACCTACTGGGCTCTCGCCTACAGTTCTACCTGCAAGCTGTTTTTCAACTTCCTTTGCGATATCCAATTCCTTTAATTTATAGATTTCTTCTGTGACCAAGTTTTTATCCGATTTTGTAATTCGAATTTGAGTCGAGTCGTCGCTTGGAAATGTATATCCACCAACTGCCACCTCGATTCGATATAAGCCAGCAGGTAAAATCATGCCCAAATTAAAGGCAATTGCGCCATTTGTCACGACTGCCGTTTTGCGTAATTGCTCCTGACCTCTCGTCAACGTGATAGATGCCTCTTGTCCTTCAAGCTGTGGAATCGGCTCATGATTTTCGTCGAGCAAAGAAAAGGCAAATGTGGAAGCCACATCGCCTTGCTTAACTAAAAATCCACCGTCCACTTGTTTGAGATTGGTTGAATTAAGAACATAAGCCATTCTTTGCTCCTTTCTCGTCTTCAACTAAAATGTCGTCCCTAATCTGCAATGCTTCAAAATTGTTGTACAAGTGGTCAATGTAGCCATTGCCTCCAAGAGCTTTATAGCTTTTGTGCATGTTTTCGACCACGTAGAACTCGTCCTTTGTGGTAAACCCACGTCGGATAGCTCTGCGAATATCACGATCAAGACGCATCCTCATAGTTACCAGGTGCGCCTCGTCGTGTAACTTCAGTTTCTCTTGTACTTCGTCAATTTTGGTGTTGTTCTCATCGGCAGTAACCTGGACATCTTTGATTTGTTTCTTGACATCATTCAATTCTGAAATGATTTGGTCTGTCTGTTCCTTGGTCTTCTTCGGCATTTTATATCCAAGCCAAGCTACGACGATTGGTGTCGCTACTGGTAGCACATTCATGAAGAAATGTTCTGCTGATTGTAAGATGTCCATAGGCACCTCTATTCTTTAGGTTCGTACTTCCATGCTGCGCCTGTTCCGTCAAGTTCAAGACGACCGTTGCGAGCAAAGTCGCTGACAGGTTCACCGTTATATGTGAACTCACGGTTAAGTTGAACCAATACACGCTTACCTTCACCGTTCACTTCCGCATGGTTAGGGTCTTCAATGGTAATCAAGTCATGTGCCATATAATGCTTACCAACTTCAGCAAGTGGAATCAACTCTACCAATTCCTTGTAGATAGTTCCATAAGCGATTGTCTTGCCTGCTACGGCATTTAAAACAACCGCATGGATGATTTTACCATAACGATCTGTTTCGGCTTGATTGTGCTTAACTGCTTCATCTGTCGCAGTTTGTTTCGCTTCAGTTTCAGCAATTTTATGTGTTGCTTCTTCCAGTTTCGCTTGCGTTTGAACGATTGCACTTGCTGGATCTAGTTCTGCCTTAACCACATCAAGAACAGCTTGAATAAGCACTTCTTGACTTTCATGCGTGCGGTCACCAGACAAGCCTGCTTGCTCATAGCTATAGCGTTGGCCATGTTCTTTCTTGATTGTCACGATTGTGACGTTCTCTGGTTGACGGAAATAAGGGTTATTTGCTAGTTCGTATGTTTGTGTCATGTTCTATTCTCCTTTTTGCATTTTAGCTTTTGTTTCTTCGAAAAGTTCTCTGAGAGCCGGTTCGTATTCCAGCACCTCGTTCATTGCTTTTAATTCGCTTGTTGCAAGTTGGTAAAATGCCTCATTTTGAGCCGATTCCAACTCACTTTTAGCCAATTTAGTTGCTAGTGAGTTCATCACTAATTGATCCAGTGTTTCGTTCATGCTATTTCCTCCAATTTTTGATTTAGTTCTTGTACTGCTTTAATTAAGTAAGGCACAAATTTTGAGTAATTGATTGTTAAGTGATTATCCTCGCCCTCGTATTTCTCGACAGAACCAGGGATAATATTTAACACTTCTTGCGCGATCAGACCGATTTCTTCATGAGTCTTATCCTTAATGTAGTCAAATGCGACTAAATTTAAAGCATTTATTTTATCCAATGCCTTGACTGATGTCGGTTCAATATTATCTTTCAATTTTCTATCCGAACCGGTTGTGATTCCAGCGTGTTGTCTCCATTTCCCAGTGACGATTTGACTCCACCAGACAACTCTATTGTATCCACCATCAGGATTATCCCCTTCACCTTCCACATCATCATAGCCAATCCATATTCCTCTCGGAGCATTGATTCTAGAGTAGAAATTAACCTTTGATGTACTTGCGAAATCCACTTTCGAATAGAAATCTACATCATTTCTACAATACATCTTCCCGTCTGTATTGACATACCAAGCTTTGGGGCCAGGGGTGTCTAAGCTTTCACCCCAATTTGCCCAAAATGCGTTTCTGTTCGCACCAGCGTTCGTTCCGTTCCCCATCCCAATACTAACAGAGTTAATTCCTGTTATGAAATATCCATTTCTGTTCGCGTATTTACCGAATCTGAAACCTCCAATTTTACCTTGAAAACCTTCTAGAAAGGTCGCAGTGACTACGACAGACCGAAGCTTGTTGATAAATGCCTCTTTCGCAGCAAGCATATCTGTGAAGATGTTACTTGCCACTAGCTTGTTAGCAAAGGCTTGGTCCATTCTCACTTTATCAGCAGTAACGGCTTCAGCACCTATAATTGTAGACGTGACCGAACCAGCTTCAAAATTGGCTGTCTTCAGCTTGTCAACCATTGCTGACTTGATAACTGCCTTATCAATCAAGGTTTCGCCAGTGATGTGAGTCAGTTTACCGTCAAATCGGTTATACCCATTAGCACCCAGATTAATTCCAGAGATGATATCCCCAGCTGAGTTAATGTTTTGAACGGACCATGAGCCGGCCAACTGTCTTTGAACGGTTTTCAGACCTTCATTCTTAGACACCTCAACCTGGAACAGCTGATTGGTCATAGCCATGCGAGCGACCTTGTTAGAGATGTCGTTCTCATTACTGCCAATAATACGCTCATAGAGTTGGCTGGTTTCTTTGACACGCTGGAAATCGACTTGGTTAGCTTTGCCAGCTATCTGAGATGTGATACTTGCAAATTGACCATCTACTGTCTGCTTGTACTGAGCTATTTTCGTAGCGATATCGTTGTTCGTCTGCGTGCTCATCGCACTAAATCGACGTTCTAGACCTCTCACATCCTCTTGATAAGCTGATTTCCCAACGTAATCTCTGGATATCTGCTCACGTACTGCGCTGACTTGACGAGCACTCTCGTCTCGAGCATAACGCTGCAAGCTCTCTTGTCGCTGACCGTCCTTGCTGATGTAAGTTTCAACAGCTCCCATTTTAGTAAACAGACCATCTGCAGTGCTCTTAACTTCATTTAGCTTAGTGCCGTACTGAGTCTTGAACGACTCAATCTGATTAAGCACATTTTGAGAAGAGTTCTGCAGATTAGTAATGTCTGCTCTTGCTCGCTCACTAATTCGTTTCGCTTCTTGAGCGAGTAAGCTGCTTGCGCCAGCATTTCGCAAGGCTTCTTCAGCCCTGCGCTTGGCTTCTTGTATCGAAGCATTGTCAAAGTTGTCGAAGCGTTGATTAATAGTATCAGAGAGTTCTCTTTTAACTTCTTCAGCTTTAGCTCTAGCAAGTTCGATACCGTCCAAAATTTCCTGTCTAAGCAATCCAGCTTGATGATCAAAGTCTAAGTCAGCATTTTGAAGAGCCTTTTCAAGGGCGATTTCTTGTGCAGATTCTGTTACTCCAAGGATGGCATCCGCTGCACTAGATAAGCCACCAGAAGCCCTAGAACCACCAACCCCTGCCTTATCATCGAAAGTCAGAGAGATGTATTCTTCCTTCAAAGCGTCGAACTCATAAGCAATAGCTTTCTTAAATGCATCGACATTATGTTTCCAACTCTTGAGATTGACCGTATCACCCATGTGAACAACTTGCCCATCAAGTTCATAAGCTTCAATCTTGATAGCATCAGAGACCTTGTCAATGCCCTCATTTGAGAACTTAGACTGTGCCCACTTCTGCAACTCTTCAACGGATTTTGCATTGTTATTCTCATACTCTTTTTCGTTTATGTAAGGATAAGAATTAATAAGAGGACTATCAACAGTTACTCTGATAGTCGTTTCCTTTTCGGCACCTTCAGGCTTAAACGTCGATTTGGCATGGATTCTTGTGACAACATTCTGACTGTTTCTTGTACGTTGGTAGTCCTTCAGATTCTTGTGTGTTGTAATAACGACTCCACGATTCTCACCACGACTCTTCTTGACAGTCATTGCAAAGTTATCACGGACCAGCTCGCCTTCCCATGTACCAACAATGCTGTGCTTACCGTCCAGCAATACAGAGTATAGAGTTTCTGTTTCAGTCGTATTGAAGGTCCTACGATTCTGGATATCACTGTTGAATGAGAAGTCCCCAAGAGCCGTTTTGGTATTTTGGACCATGCGAGAAAGAGCCATGCCACAGCTCTGACCAGTCACACTCACTGGCGTGATAGACCGTTGCATCACATCGTCTGAAATGTGATAGGCTGTGATTTCCAGATGGTCATTGTGCTCAACAGGTTTCTTGATGCGAAATAGCTGCGCACCAAGAACAGGAGTCGGCGCTTTTATCAACATATCTTCTTGAATAAGTTGATAAATACCAGAGTCAGAAATAGGATATTTCACAGTTAAGGTGAAATCGCCATTCATGGTCTCTTTAACAATCGCCGAAGTTGCTTCATGAAGTGGCTCCCCGTTCCATCGAACAGTTCTTACATCTTTATTAAGTAGATAAAGCAATTATGCCCACCCCCAAACCGTTTCGATTTCAAGCGATTGAATACCTGGACCCAAAACAACCCCAACATTCTTAAGTTTCGCTGGATCAACTGTGATAAAATCCCCTGACCATTTGACTGGCTTCCCTGTTGTTGTTTTAAAACTTGGATTGTCAGGATTATTGACCATCACAAGCGACTCAGTGAGTCGTTCAAGACGAATGACCTGACCAGCGATTGTAAACGAAGTCTCAACAGCGCTCTGGCCAACGATTGTGATTTTAGGAAAGGTAAGAGCAGAACCTTGAACAGTCAAAGTCCCACTTCTTGTCAATCTCTGTGTATCGGTGTCTTTAAAGTATTTAGTAGGATGACAAGTGAAGGTTGCTTTAGTCATATAAAGACCAGGTTGCACTTCTTCAAGGTCGCTCACATTGACCTTATAGCACCAAAGACGAGTTGTTTTGACTCGCTCACTCTCTAGCCAGAATTTTTCACGGATAAACAGACTCATAAATTGGTTCATCTGTTCTTCAGTAGGTTTAACCAAATAAATCGTATAAGTTGTCTTGACCAGTTCCCTATGCTTGTTTGTCTGAACGATTGCTCCACTGATGCCACCATGCTCCAAGAGAGCTGTCTTGCTCTCTCCCAGAGAAATTGAGGGAGAATCATGGACAATGACCTTAAAAGGAAAAGACGATGTCCTCACACCGTCAATCACAAGCTCATTATGCTTTATCATGCAAACCCTCCTCTCAATTGTGTTTTACGTTGCAATTCGTCAGCAATCCTCTGCGCTACCTCATCAGCAATCCGTATAATGTCAGCTTCTTCTCTGACGGTATTGCCAGTGATAGTGATATTGATTGTCGATGAAGTTCCACCCATTGTCTGAGCAATACCTCGACCGATAGCACCAAGTGTCTTGTCATTGAGTGGTAATACTGCTTCATTCCCAGCTTCACCACCAACCATCATGTTATTTCCATTCATTCCAAAGATGGTTGGTTTCGTCATGATACCGCCTTTGGCATACCATTCGATTCCAATACTTGGAACACCTTGACTCAGCCAATCTAATGGATTGGCCGAACCACTCACATAAAAGTGAGGTAGTGGGATGTGTGGCCAGCTGATATTAAAGTTAAACAATCCTTTGATGGCTTCAATAGCTGAAGAAACAGCATCCCTTGCACCATTGATAGCACCTGAAATGGTACTCTTGATACCTTCCCAAACACTTGATACTGTGCCAGATATAGCATTTAACACATTTGAGACAGTATCCTTGATGCCGTTCCAGACATTTGATACAGTTCCTGAAATACCGTTGAGGATATTTGAAATGTAACTCTGGACAGCTGATAAAATGGTCTGAACAATGCTTTGAATAGCTTGCCATACAGTTGAAAATACCCCCTTAATAGTTTCCCAAGCGCCTGACCAATCACCATTAATGATCTGCATAACTGCTTGAATGATACCAAGGACAACGTTTATTGCAGTCTCAACAACGATCTTGATGATTTCCCAAGCTGTTGTAATGACAAGTTGGATATTATCCCAACCAGCTTGAATGAGTGGGCCTAAAATTTCCAGAATTGTGCTTATAACCGTATAGATAGCATTCCAGACAGTCTCAGCACTTGCTCGAATAAGTTCCTGGTTCTCTATCCACCAAGCAACAACCGTTCCAAAGATACTCATGATGAAATTAGAAATCTCTGATACGACTGCATTGATAACCTCAAGAATCGCATTCCAAACGGTCATGACCGCATCTCGAAAACCTTCGTTAGTTTCCCAGAGATATTTCACAATAACAATAATTGCAGCAACTGCAGCAGCAATCGCCAAAGCTGTTCCAATAATTGGCAATGCGGCAATTATCATCTCTCCAATAGATATTTTTAAAAACTCAGCAAGGGCTTGCAACGATAAGAATATGGGGGCTATGACCCCTACAGCAGTCACAACTGTTCCTAAAATAACAACAAAATCTTTTACTGGAGCAGGTAAGGAACTGAACAGCTCAACCACACCTTTCACAATCGTTGCCAAGGTTTGGAAAACAGGGATCATCATTTCCAGAAGAGGTTGACCAATAGCAGATAATGCATTGGTCCCAGCTTGTTTCAGATTCCCCATCACGTTTTCTAGGCCGTCTGATTCTCTTGCAGCCTGTCCAAGAGCTCCTGAGAGTTTATTTCCGTCTTCGACCATCTGAAGCAAGGTCAATTGCTTCTGCGATTCGCTCAAGTCCTTGAATGACTTTCCGTACAATTTATTTGCAGCGGCATTCCTAGTTGTCTCTGTCGCAGAGATACCAAGAGCCGCATCGTTAGAAAAGTTTCCTTTTAAAAAGGATTGTAGGCTTTCTGTCACGCTCTCAATGGACTTATCATAAAAGGCTGCACCGTCTGCTGCTGCCCTAGTTGCACGAGAAGTAAGGTCCAAAGCCTCTGCTGTATCTAAGCCTGAAGTTTTAGCAAATGAAGCCATCTGAGTGAATGACCCTTGTAAACGCTCTGGGACAATATCCATTTCCTGACCAATAGCATTCAACGCTTCTCTTGCTTGGGTTTCCATATCTCCGAAAACAGTAGTAAATTGAGCATTACTAGCTTGCATTTGAGCAGCAGCTTCTAACGCTTCTTTCCCTACTTCCACAAGCTTATCTGAAACAGCACTCAACTTCTCACTAAACTGTTGAAGTAGTTCTGCTCTTAAATTTCTTGAGATTTCACTTAAACTTTCTTGAGTTCCATCAGCAGCAGACTTTGTCCCCTTCATCTCATCATTGAGATGATTAAAAGCAGTCTTAGCCTGATTTAGCTCAGCTTCCATCCTGTTGGCTTGTGTGGAGTTCTCACCAAATTCTTTTTTGGTAATTTCCAATTGCTGTTCTAGATTTGAAATCTGTTTACTTACAATCTCAGACTGGGCACCAATCTTTTTCTGGGCAAGAGCATTTCTCTCAGCTTCGCTAGCATTTGAACCTAAAGCACTTTCTTGCAATTTGAAAGAGCTTGTCACCTTTACCATCTCTGAAGCAAGTTGACTCTGTTCATTCTGCAATTCTTTCAGTTGCGTTTGGTTGCTCTTAGCTGTACTACCAAGTTTTCCTAATTCCTGATTAAGGTTAGCGTAAGCGGTCTTAGCTTGATTTAGCTCTGCTTCCATCTTGTTAGCTTCGGCTGAGTTTTCGCCATACTGTTCTTTAGTTAGGCTTAACTGCTTCTCAAGGTTTTCGATTTGACGAGTGACGATTTCAGACTGTTCGCCAATCTTTTTTTCGGCTAATGCTAACTTGTCTGCTTCGCTAGCATTGGCACCCATCTGGCTTTCTTGCAGTTTAAACGAACTAACTACTTTTTCAGATTCACTAGCAAGCAATTTTTGTTCATTCTGCAATTCTTTTAGTTGAGCTTGATTGTTCTTAGCTGCATCACCATTTCCTTCAAGAGCTTGAGTGACACTAGCAAGCTTTCCCTCATATCCTTTTAGGACATTTTGAGTCACTTCTACTTCACGCTGGAAAGCGCGATACTGTTCAGAACCAATATTCCCCTTTTTAAATTCCTCATCTACTTTAGATTGGGCTTGTCTTAAAGTTTCTAGTTTGTCTCTGGTTATACCTACTTGTTTCTGTAAGACTTCTTGTTTTTGGGTTAGTAAAATAACGTTCCCAGTGTCAAACTTTAAAGCCTTATCAATTTGTTTTAGTTCATTTGTAGTATTAACAGACTCTTTATTAATAGCTTTTAACGCCTTCTGTAATGGCTGCGTGTCGCCATCGATTTCAATTTTGATACCTTTGATATTTCCTGCCATATTTCCTCCTTTCTCAAAAAATAGAAAAGCGCTGAGAGAACTTATACCACTGATAATGCAGTCAGACCAACGAACTTGACCTCAGAATCGCTCTCTCAGCACTCATTTTTCTTTAAAAGCTGTCAAAATCAGCTTGCGTTGCCTTCCGTTCGCCACCCTTATCCTCACTCCGTAAATTCACATAATCCGTCTGATAATCCAGAGCCATTCCGATTGAGATGTGCTTTAAATCATCGATAGACAGACCAGTTTCTTTACAGCAAGACAAATAGGATTCTACTGTGAAGATTTCTTCGCTAGCTGATTCTGATTCATCTGGTGCTTTTTTGTCGTCATGCTCGCATTCAGCATTTCCATCAGCACAGGTCCAACTTCCTGAATCGGAAAGACTTCCATTTCCATGAAGAATTGTTCATAAGGCTTGATGTGAGGATTTGCAGATTTAGCAAAGGTCCAAAAAAGGCGGTTGAAAAAGGTCATATCAAACTCTTCTAGCATTGAAATGTCAATGTTAGTCGCTGTCAATTCTTTTTCAGCTTCCAGCTTGTTCAATTCATTCATGAATGATTGATTTTTCAACATTGAGAACAAATCTTGAAAATAATCTTTCCCAAATTGTTGCTTGTAGGCGATAGGAGTATAGCCATTTGTGCCTAACTCATACTCCTGATCACCAACCAAAACGATTTTACGCATAGATTTTCTCCTTAACCTGCCACCGCAGTAGGTTCATACACTTTCTTGAACCAGTTGTCATACGCATCTTTGTCATCAACTGATGTGATAGAACGCTTGACAACTGTATCCAATGGACGCGGGCTAGCTTTGAAACTAAGTTCACGTTCGTTGGTTGATGTCCCGTTCTTAGTTTTTGAGCCAAGAGATGGGCGACTGGCAAAACAGTAGTACATCACATAGCGAGTCTTGTTTTTGTCGCCTTCAAACTGGAACATCATTGCGAACTCTGTCAAGCTCGCATCTGCTTTTTCAGTCATAACACCAGTTTGAGAGTCCTTGATTTCACCGAGAATTTTTGTTGCAAATTCATCAATGATGTGCGGGATTTTTAGTTTACCTTCATATCCTTCATTTGAATTCATGAAATGGTAATCCTTGTTGTCTGCCTTGATAGGAGTTGTTTCCCCTTTAGTATCAAGTGTCAGCTCCATTGCTCCAGGAAAACGAAAAACATCACCGTAAGTGATAACTCCATCTGCTGCAAGTGTCTTGATAGGTGCGATATGTACATTTTCTAGGCCAAAGGTTACTTTATTTTCTTGAGTCATGTCATTCCTCCTTAGTATAGATAGACCGTATAAGACTTGACATAGAGTCTTTCAGTCTCGATAAATGTTTCTTCTTGAACATCGAAAAAGAGCTCGTGGGTTGTCCACAGCTCTTCCAGACGTTCTTCCAAATCTTCATCCTTACTCTCAAAAGCCAGCTCAACTGTCACGCTCTTAATCTGATGATTAACCGTGTTGTCAGCTGCATTGATGGCTGGACTCGATTCATAATAGACCAGGTAAGGTAAGTCAGGAGCGTTCCCGGTTTTAAACGCTCGATAGGTGACAGGCAAGTTTACCTGTTCCAAAATAGCAGCAAAGTCTGATAGCTTCATTTCCCAATCTCCTTGATACGCTTCTCAAAGTTCTCTTTAACTTTCTCCTCAACAGGTTTAATATGTGGAAATGCCCGACTACGACCGCCATTTCTCAAAACATGCCCATTTTCTAGTAAGTGAGTTAAACGATAGGTTGGAGCCGCGTTGTAAATGACGTATGACCCCTTAGCATTTTTCTTGAAGCGCCAATTTCTAGCATACTTTCCATAACGTTTTGGACTAGTCGCTTTTAATTCCGTAACGGCTTCATTTACAACGTCCTCAGCAATCAGGTCAATCTTATCTTCTACCTCAGCAGAGTACTCTGCCATTGCCTTTGCAATCTCATTCGCTAAATCACTTGTTAAGCTCATTTCAACACCTCTGACAAAGTCAACTCTAAAATTTCAGAATCGATAGGATAGGTTTTCAAGATACGATATTGCTTGCCTTCAAATTTCGCAAACTCCTGATTCTCATACTCAAAATTTCGAATCTCAACAACCAATCTCGGTTTTAAACCTGCCTGATTTGCTTGATAAAATTCAGAGCGAGTAACCCTCTTTTTTTGACACAAGAGAGTAACTTCAACATCTTCAGAGATTGGTTGTAGTAGTTTATCCTTACCTGTGACTTTTTTAGAGATCAGCGTGATTTCATGATTCCACATTCTTGACCTCTTTCTTTGATGCTATCTGTAAATTATGCAGTCGCCACTGAAGGTGACGTGGCATATCCACCCCACCCTCATAGCGATAAGCAGCATAGTCAACAATAAACATTTCATGGTCAGCACGCTCACCGACAAGCTCGATACCGAGGTTATCGGTCAATTCAGTGACGACACTTGAAATGATTTTTTCTAACGGCTTGTCTCTCAAGCGGGTTGAAATACCCAGCTTAAGCTTCAGCAATTCTAAAAGCTGACCTTCATCCATGCTTACTCCTCAACTTCCTTAGCAGGCTCTTCAGCAGTTTCCTCAACTGTTTCCTTAACTGTTTCTTCCTGCTCAACTGCGGGCTCTTCCTTAACTTCTTTTGTTTCAGGAGCTGGTTTCTTAGGCTCATCATCTCCCAAAACCTCAAGGAAGATAGAGCCGGCAGTGTTGACACCAGTCAAAAGGCCATTGGTAAAGCTATCTGTGGGCTCATATCCTTCACGAGGAAAGATATCACCAACAGCATAGTCATGTTTTTCAGGATCAGCCAAGTCCTTGAAAGGACGGATTACTTTATAGCTCATACGTTACCTCCTTAAGCTACAACATCAGTATAGGTTCCGAAGAATCCAGCTTCTTCATCTACTCTCTTAATATCCAAACGGATAAAAAGCCCAAGCAATTGTCCGTAAATGTCATTGTTCACCCATTTAACGGATACTTGAGAACGGTCAAACTCTTTGACGAACTCAGTAACATCTCCGATGAAGAATTTCATGTCTCCTTCGTTTCCAAACACTACGTCATCTACTTTGTAGATTGTTTTCCCACCAAATGAATAGCCAGTAGGTGAAGCTACATCAGTTTGAAGCATGTAGCGCCCATCTTTGTCCTTCACCTTGTCGAGTGCAGCAAACATTGACTTAGTTACAACGATGCTTGCTTTATAAATTGATTTAAGCTTCTTGTTGTAGATATCTTTAATACCATCAAATCCAGCCGCATCTGCTTGGGTAGCTGTTTTGAGGACAGCTGTAACTAATGACAATTCAGTGTTTTCACCTTGATTGAACACTTCGTCTTCAACAATGGACATGATGTCATAGTCTGCGTCGTCAATCATTTCTTGTGACACAGGTACATATCCACGGTAAGTCTTGATTGAATAATCAATCTCGCTGATTGCTGGTTTTCCGAGTTCTGGATTTAATTTCAATTCATCTGTTGAAACCATTACACCATCCGTTTTCTTGATAACTGGATATTTACCAGATCCACTGTTAACTTTCACACGTTCCACAAGATCCAAAAGTGGATTACGTGTTTTGTTAACAAAATGAGGTTTCAAAACTTCAGTAGGGATTAAAGCTGCGCTTCCTGAATCAGTAGTTTTCAAGCCTACGATGTCACGAGTTTGACCAGTACGAATGTATTTAGCAATTGCGTCACGTTGTTCCAATTTCTGTCCTCCACGTTTTTCTTGACTTGGGTAAGTCGGTGCTTTACGATTTAGTTCTTTAACTTGATTTTTCAAATCTTCGATTTCTTTTTCAAGTTGTTCTTTTTCTGCCAATTTATCATTCAATTCTTTTTGGATGTCTTCCAGGCTCTTTTCGACAGCTGAAGCTTCTTCGTCAGTTCCAGCTTGTTCCAATTTCTTCGCTTCAAGTTCAGAGCGCTTGTTCAATTCTTCAATCGACTCTTCGAGTTTAGCCACTTTGTTTTCTTTAAGATTAACACGAATACTTAAAATCTTTGATTTGTTCATAGGTTAAATTTCTCCTTAATTTCTTTCTTGCGCTTGTCCAGCGCTTCACGATTGGCACGCTGTTGACTTTCAAAGTCTTTCTGTCGTGCAGCAATTTCCGTTTGCGGATAGGCTGGGAAAGTACATGGACTCACTTCAAAGATTTCTAATTCTAAGATAGTGTCCAGGTACGAACCATCTGCTTGCTCTTCCGTATTGATTTTGATTGGGATGAAACCAAAGCTACATCCAATCACATCGCCACGCTGAACACGAGCATAGGCCCCAACAGCTTGCGGGTCATCCTGATTGATGATGATATCACCGTAAAGTCCGATTTCATCAACTCCTAAAATGACCGTTCCGTTACCAGTACGACCAAGCACTAAACTATCATCATGGTTAAACAATGCCCGGATGTCAGCGTTTTGAATTGCTTTTTCAACACCTTCACGCTTAATCACTTCAAAGTAACCTGGCCATAATTCAGTAACTTCATCAAACTTGATGAAGTACCCACTCAAAATCAAATCACCAGTTTCACTTTCTTCCCGTGTTTTGAACTGAGCAGTGCGATAACTATTCCGTTTGTTCATTCTCTTCCTCACCCCCTTTCAGTTTCTTCTGGTCCCCAAGTCTGTCTTGCGGTAGATAATTTTCAAGAGCAAGGAGCTCATCCATATCAGGATCTGGCGGCATCCCAAGCCAATCCCTCCACTCATTTCGACGCATTGCCATGCTTTTAGTCATCTGTTCAGCAACTGAAGACAATTCTGTAATGTCATACGAATAAAGCGAGCGAGCATTAAGTTTGAAATACCGATTGTTTGAAACTAGTAAATCTCTAGTTAAGGTCTGAGTGATTGTCGTAGCAATGCTCATGACTGTTGTATTGACAAAGTTGTTGTATTCTTCTTTGTCAAAGCTACCAACTCCCAAAATAAAAGCTGGAACTCCCAAAAGCCCAGCAACTGTTTTCTTGTCAATTTCAACAGATTCATTGATAGCAATATCTTTCAAACTTAATGGTTTGACCTGTTCGACACTCAATAGAGCATCTGGAATAATCCACGGCTCACCCGCCTGACTTGTTGTTAAGTATTTCTTAGCAACCTTGTCTCGTCCCTCTTGCGTGGCCAATTCTTCACTCGAAGAATCAACTTTAACAATTAGGCTAGGAACGTTCTTGCCATTCATAAAGCCTTTTTTGATTTGAGTAGCAAGGTTTAAATTCCTAACAATATCCCTCAGAGCAAGTCTGTAGCCAGTCCCTACAAATGGATTGTCTGGATCTGGATTGATTACAAAGTGCACAATTTCGTTTGGGTTGTAGTCAACACCACGATAATTCATAACATAGCCGAGCTCATCGCTTTTAAAAGAAACTTCGCTCATTGGGAATGGTCTTAGGTTCAAAATGTAATCATTCACAAGATCATATTCGACATGAAGAACCGAATTTCCGTCACCAAATAGCAACAGGTCACGCACAATCTTGAAAATCCAAGTCTTGCGAGTCATATTTTCGCATGGATTTACATCAATTTTTCTAGCTAGTCCGTCTTTAACTCGTATGTCTCCCTTGTCGGTATTCTCCATCAAATGAATGGTCATATTTGATACCATGTCAGCAATCTTGTTGACCGCAGCAATCACATCAGGATTGCGAGCCAGTGGCACATAGCTATCACCGTCAATATAAAGCCCAAAATCTGAATGAGTGATAACATTCGTTCCACCTCGACTCTTACCACGTTTCAAAAACCTATCTAAAAGCCCCATCTTTTCTCACCTCCTTTCTCTAATCAAAGAAGCTCATGACATTCTGATTCTTACCAAGATTAGCAAGAGCCTGAATGCAAGCAAAAACGCTGGCGTCAAACAAGTCAATTCTTGCAGTACCACCGTCACCGTCTAATTTCTCATATTGCACAGCATCATCCACCTTTTCAATCGCTCTAACGTTACTCACACAGTATTCGTAAGCATCAGAATGAAGATAGTAAAACTCTTTATTCTTAACTTTGAACTCAATCCGTCTGAATCCCTCTGATTTCAGATAAAAAAGCTGAGGTTGGTCAATCATCTTGAAGCGAGCTTGTTTCATCTTCGTCAGGAACTCACGGCCAAACTTCCTATCCATTCCGACAGCAGCAATCTTGAACCCTTTCTCTCTCATCTTGATAAACCATTTGACAATATCATCATAGAGAACGGTCGGAGTATTGCTCATCGTCAGCCAGCCATCAGACTGCCACCCAAAAAGTGGAATCCCGTCATCATTGGCTTTCTTCTGAGCATTAACCCTAGGAAAGAAAGCATGTGTGATGCAAATATCAACATCTTTTTCACCATCATGGTAAACCCCATAAAGGGCGGCTGCGGTCAAGTCATGCAATCTTGACAAGTCAGCACCACCGTACCATTGGATTGGTAAACGTGCCAGCTCCTCTAGGGTCCAATCGTATTGACTATCTGAAGCAATGAATTCATCAGGATTGAAATAAGCATTCATAGAGTTTGTGAAGACATTCAAAGTCTTGTTGAAAAACTCATTTCTTGTCTGTGGATCGTTCATAGCCTGTTCGGCTTCTTCTCTCAGAGACTTGAGCGACACCGTAACACCCCACGAGGGATTGGCTTTTTTTAGAACATTCTCGTCCAGGTAATCGCCCACGTCTCCATCAGTCGTCTGGTCAGCTTTGCAGATAAACATGAACAAGGAATCATCCTTGACCAATTGTTTAAGGACCTTTTGACAGTATTTCAAACGGTTAGCAAGAAATCCAGTAGGAATATCACCAGCCGTAGAGATAACAAAAAGCATACTGTTTCGGTATGCTGACATTGTTTTCTTCATAAGACCGTACTTTTTACTGTTTCTCATCGTGTGAGCTTCATCCAAGATAATAACGTTTCCGTTCAAAGAGTCCAGACGACTCTCATCGTTGGCCAGTGCCTGGATAAAGAAAGAACCCTCAATACCAAAATTAGCAGTGATTGAGTGTTCCTGGTTGTTATCCTTGATACGAATGTTCTTGTCATTCCATCGCTCTACATTGAATTTTAAGAATCCAAAGGCTTCCATAGCTTGCTTGACCGAGTTGGCCACGATGTAGCATTTTGAACCGCTATCCGTGTCTAATATTTGATAAGCAAGTGCGATTGCAGCAGTAAATGAGGTCTTCCCATTCTTCCGAGCAAGCATGATAAGCGCTTCTTTGAACCTGCGCTCGTTTGACCCCTTGTAGTAAAACCCAAATAGATTAACAACCACAAAGTGTTGCCAGGGTTGCAAGAGCAAGGGTTTGTTACGGATAGATACCGCAAACATATCATCACCCTGCTGATGGACTATCGTGTTTTCGATGAAGTGGACAACGAAATCAACGATTTCCTCATCCATGTCAAATTCTGGATTCTCAAGATCACGAATGAACCTTTCAGCAGCAAGAATGTTCTCCTCGCAATGTTCCTCTCTGTGAGAAATGACGTGCCGAGCATACTCTTTCGCTTTATCAAGATTACCCATTGCCAGTCACTCGCTTCTTCTTGATTTCGTTCTTGAACTTCAGGACCTCGGTAAGAACTGACTCACCCTCTTGTTCTACTACCTCACCGAGAGACTTCGGATTCATCATCAGCTGATTAGAGTAACTGAGGATGTCTTTCCTCAAAATTTCCATCGCTGTCAAGATTGGAACTTTGCGCTCATTCTCTGCACCAGCCTTATTGACGTAGGTGTCTGTTACTGGATAACCCATGTCAGCATAATCTTGAGCAAGTTTCTGATACTGGTATAACATACCTGCGAAAATGTCAATGATCATTTCGAACTCTTTCCGATAAGTGCCCAAGTCTTTCATCTGCTTGACCACTTTTGACTTAATCGACTTCGCTGTAATTGGTTTAGCCAAAAACTACCTCCTTTCAACAAAATCGCTTGGTTTTTACCCCCTTTTTGTTTGAAGGCCCCCGACTTGGAAAAAGTTCCCTTCACCGGTTCCCAGAGGCTTCGAAAAAATTTTTTTGAAGTGGGGGGGTTAAAAAAATTTTTTCATTTTTCGTTTTTGTTTTTGAAAAAATTTAAAAATTCTTTTTTTCTTTTCTTCTGCCAATAAATTCCATTTCCGATTATCTTATCGTTGTTGCGGTCATGAAACGTATTGTGTTTACGGTTAGTCAGTGGCAAACAATTCCAAGATACATATTCCAACTCTGGATACTCAGACACTGGGTAAATATGATGAACCATTTCAGCTGGAACTGACTGCCCATATCTTAGACTTTCTTGGCAAAGGTAATCGTGTTGTCTCATGACCTTGTCACGAAACCTGTACCACTTCCTTGTCTTCAAGCTTTGTCTGACTGGTTTGTTGTACATGATATATATACTCCTTTGCAAAATAAAAGGACAGGCTCTTGACCTATCCCATCTCATACAAGAAATCTATGCTACCATAATAAACCTTTTTTCGTGAGACTTCAAGATGTCTTTTGTCTCATCTTTTGTCTACAAAATCATATACGAGAGCTCCAATGAATACTAAAGGCAGAAATAGAAAAATCAATCCATGTTTAAATATTTTCCCTATATCTTCTTTTGTCCAATCGAAAACAATTTTCAAAAACATCAATGCGATAAAATAACAAACTAAATATCCTATGAGTAACATATACCTCTCCTCCAACTATACCAATTTTATCCCTCACTTTCACATATCTTATATTTTGTTAAACTCACTCTAAATCTCAAACCCTTACTAGGCATGGGTTTTAAAGAGTTTCATTTTTTCAGTTTATGCTTAACTCATTATGTGAAAGTAATATCTAAAAAAATTAAATGACAAAGTTCCGTAAAGCATCATCAAGCTCTGCTTGTTCTATTCCTATGTATCTCAAGGTTATTGCAGGTGATGAGTGATTGAACATTTTCTGTAATGTCCCTACGTCCTTTGTCTTGTTGTAATATTTATAGCCGAACGTCTTGCGCATTGTGTGTGTGCCAACATTATCAATGCCAAGTTCTTCAGCTGCTTCATGTATGATTTGATAGGCTCGCTCACGAGTGATTGCTTTATTCTGACCTTGCCTACTCTTGAATAAGAAATGATGAAATGGTTTGTCCTCGACATATCTCCTCATTTCTTTCTTGAGTTCTTTTGTCATCCGTCTTGTTATCTGCTTGCCAGTCTTCCGTTCTCTCAGTTTGATGTGCCAGCCTTGAACATCTTTAACTTTCAAGGTAAGTATATCTCCGACTCGCAAACCAGTATTCAGGCCTGTAATGAATAGCATATAATACATCTCATTCCACTCTCTGAGATAATCTTTCATTGACTGAATGTCGTCATTATCTTTTATCGGTGATACAAATTCCATATTCTACCTCCTTTCCCAAAACAAAAAGCCAGCATTTGCTGACTCTTGACGATACTTCTGTTGGACAACTTTTCTGACTAGAATTAAGGATGACTCCTAAAGTGTGATTTGTGTTTTTGTTTCAGAAGTTCATGCTATCATAATAGACCTTTTTTTGTGAGACTTCAAGATGTCTTTTGTCTCATGTTTATTTATAACTCACCTTTCAAAATAGCGTACTGCTCTAGGATAATCCTTCTACGTCGATAGATTGTAGCTTTGCTCATGAATTTCTGTTCTGCTATTTCTTCCCATCTCAATTGAGGATATCTCCAGCGCAGATTGAAGATTTCCTTATCTTCATCGACTAGATTGATCAGGAGTTTGTTAATAATAGCTTTGAACCCTTCGAGAAATTTTAAGGTTGGATCATCTGCGATTCTGATTGCGATAATTTCGGTAGGTTTGCTTATTCCTACGCTAGGCCCACTTTGAGCATCTGGATTTCGAGTTTCTAGTTCTAGCCTTCTCAAATCTATTGTACGTTGAACGTTTTGAAATTTGAAAAGTTCTCTGTCTAATGTTTTGAGGTCTTCGTCGCTTAATTTCTTCAATTCCTACCCCCTCGATATCTTCGTGATTGCTTCCACTTGATAATCTTACCGTCGTTATTGTTGTTGAAATAATCTGGCAATCTTGCTGTTGGACTCTCTTTATAGACAACTTTCTCAACGACCTGGACTCCAGGCATCATTTCATCATCTATCCACCCAACAAGCCACGCAGGGTTTACATCATAGGTTTTAGCAATCATTTCAATTTGCTTAATAGATGGATATCCACCTCGCTCGTACAAATGAATTGTGTTTTGGGAGACACCTGTATCTCTGGCCATATCTTTGACGGAAATACACAAGTCCTCTCTAAGTTCTTTCAATCTTAGCTGCATCTTGCTCTCCACTTCCTAGTATTAGCTTTTATGAATGTAGCCTGCTCTTGCATCTGCTTCCATTCATAATCCATGATAATTTCAAGTTGATTATTACAAAGGGCTTTTAAGAAATCATTTTGAGTTTCTAGTTTCTCAATATCCTTATAGGCCCTTTCATACAGTTCATCTTCCAGAAATCTAATGCGTTCTGCCATTGCTTCCTGAATAATGATGCAAGTTGGTTTCTTGTACTTTGTCATTACAATCTTACCTCATCTCCTATTTTAAGAGATTCATAGTTTGTTTGAGTAACTACGAATACTCCGTAATTTTGTACTGTGATAGTATACATGTCTCCAATCTTCTCCTTTTGTAAAACTCTGCCTTTGATTTCTGCTCCTTGATTGTCAGCTTTATAAACGACAATCGGACGCTTTGCTTCTAGTTTTTTTATGTGGATACTCTGCCAAATATTTAATCCAGCAGACAATAAAATCCAGATTGCGATAAAACGTTTCATTCTGTGACCTCATTTCTTCCATCTCTTACTTTTTGCAAATAATATTTATATATTTCATTGTAGGTATGTTCATTTACTAACTTTTCAAGTGCTTTATTGACTACTTCAGACACGCTTCTATAACCACCATATTCTTTAATGGCTTCGACATGGTCATATAGATCTTGTGTAATCGTTGCTTGTATCTTTCTAGGCATCACTCCACCTCCTCAAAATAACTATGAAATTTACTTAAATTGACAATAGCGACCTCTTCAACAAAATGTTTTCCAATGTCAAAGTCTGGATCATTTTTTCCAAACTCTTTCTTTATCGCTTTTTCGGCCAGTGAGGGTAAAGCGAATATACTTGCTCCGTTTTTTAAGGCAAGCGCTTGACCGTGTTTATTTACTATTCGATAACCCACATCAAACGGTCTGATTTCCATTGGGATTTTTATGCGTTTACTTTGATTCTTCATTCCTTCTTCAAGCGTTTGTATCATCCCTCAACCTCCTCGACTTCCACGCCTTCGCAATCAAACACCCAGCCGAAGCCTGCGTCTTCTAGTTGTTTGCGAGTGAATTTAGTTCTAAAAGGATGCCACTCACCGCACCAAAATATTTTGCCATCTTTTTCGCACAAAAATTGAGCGTGGTTCATGTAATTTCTAGCTTTTGGCATAGAAATCCGATACCGCTTCTTTTCCTCGACCTCGTAGCCGTCAAGTATGGCTTTTATTAATCTTTTTCTGTTTTCAAGTTCCCTGAATCCTTCACTCAAGTCTTTTAATTCTATGTCATTGTTATCTGTTAAATAATAACCCCAGCCAGTTCTTGAAACACGATATAAAGCTGTTGTAACATCACTTTCACAATTAAAATCAAACGTTTTAAGGAATTTTGCTTCTTCCTCAGATACTGTGATTTTTTCGAGTTCAAGTTCCTGAAGCACTCTTAATAACCAAGTTCTGTTTAGTTTGATTGTATTTACGAGTATTCCATCGTTGTAAGGCATTTTTTCAATTTTCTCAATCAATTCCTGCTTATTCATCTTCGCTTCCTCCATAAATCAAATAAACTGCAATAACTACCTGAGCCATGCTTGGCGAATAGCCACCCCAGTCATCAAACTCCTTAGATTTTGGCAACCACTCCTTAGTAGCTCCCAAATCATAGTCTGTAGGCTTTTCATCAGCGAAGATACATTCCATCACTCCCATAAACGTCATGCCATCTTCTGTCATTTCCCAGAAATAGTCCGCCCGGTCTTTTACCGCTTGTGGTAAATCTTGTTTGGGAGGCTTGGGCTTCCCATCTTCTACCGACCAGCCGTATACTGCATTAACTTTTTTCTTTAAATCTTCCATCATCTTCACTAACTCCTTTATTCTCTTCTTCCAGTTTTTTCACTTTCTTTTTAAGCAAGTCACGTTCCTCAGACCTGCTAAAAGCAAGCGATTTGACACACGGCTCAGATAGTTCCGCTATCCTTGCCTCCGTCTGCTCGATCGTGCGTTTCAGTCCGTCAATGACTGTTTGTTTATCATACTTCAACTGAATACCTCACTAAAACGGCAAATCATCCTTATCAAATGCACTTCCTGGCATTTGTTCCTCAATGTTCGAACGGTTAGCGGTATCATCACGCTTTTCAAGTCGCTCGAAATTCTCTGCGACAACCTCAGTCAGATAGACCCTGCGCCCTTCCTGATTCTCATAGTTCCTTGTCTGGATGCGACCCGTCACACCGACCAGATTGCCCTTCTTACACCATTCTGCGAATAGCTCCGCCTGCTTGCGCCACATCATGCAGTTGATGAAGTCCGCCTCTCGCTCGCCGTTGGCTCCCTTGAAATTCCGATTAACTGCCAGAGTAAAGGTAGCAACCGCCACATTCGACGGCGTATATTTTAATTCAGGGTCTTTCGTCAAGCGACCCACTAACGTAACATTATTGATCATCTTTCTTTTCCTTTCCAGTCACACATTCCACGACTGAGTAACCGATAAATAAGCACAGAAAAGTTATTACAAATTCTTTAATAAGTTCAATCATTTTCTTCTCCTCCTGAAAAAGTCGCTAAATAGTAACAATCCTTCGCACCATAGTCAAATCGTGTTGTCCGCTGACCAATGTGCTTCTGAAACCTTGGATGAGTGATAGCCGAGAATGCCCATTGATGGTCTTCCATATGCTCAATGAGATCATCGACATTGTCAAACGTCCCAAGGTAAAACTTACAGTGCCCATTGTAAACGAAGTAAAGCTCTAACATCACTCCACCTCAACTGGGTAAAAGTTCCCAAAGGAACCCCTCAATGCCTTGCCCACCTGCAATGCAACCGCACGAGAAATAAAACGCATAGCTTTCCGCTCGTCTGAATACGAAACATCAATGCCAGTCACACCGATTGCCACAGACATCAAGAACGGTTTATCTTCTCTTGTCCCATGCTTTAAAATAAACATCAGCCACCTCCGTTCTCAAGTCTTTCAAGTAATTCACGTTTCCGTTTTTCAAGCTCTTCCTTATCCTCCTCACTCGTAGTATTCACATAGTTAGGCTGTGACCATTCAGGAACGTTTGATTTCTGATTACCTGGACGTTTGCCGATTTTGCTTTCTTTGTACGCTCGCTCACGTTCCTCGACTGCTGCAATCGTCAAAACTCCATCGTTTTTCCAATTCGTCAAAATCGCTCTGATATAACTAAAATTCCTTTTACCATTATCAGCAGCAAGACCAATTGCTTTCAGGACAACCTTCGCTTCCATGCCATCCAATGTGATGAACTCTTTCAAGAGTTCAAATTGAGTTCCATCCAACGGAGCGATACGAGACTGATATTCTTCGACGATGAGTGCGACTGGATTTTCATCTACATCTTTCTCTTTCTCTGTATCTATATCTTTCTCTATATCTATATCTCCGTTACGCTTCGTTACATCGTTGTTACATTGTAACGCCAATTGATTCTCTCGAAACTTGCGAACCCTTCTGGCGCTTGCGGTTTCACTACCTACCATCTCAGGAACTTGCTCTAAAAAATAATCTCTGTCATTTTTTCTAGTCAACAAGCCTTTGCTTTCCAAAAAAAGCAAAGTGATTTTGATGTCTTCAACATTCTCATCAATCATGAGAGCGATTTCTTCAGCAAGATTATCAGCAAGACCATCGTAGTAGATGCACCCTCCATCTTCCAAACTAATCAACATCATTTTGAGATAGATGATAGTGTGTGTATCACCACCAGCAATCTTCCGAAGCAATTTCATTTCTTTAGACTTGAAAAAATCCTGAGTGAGTTGAATCCAGTAGTATCGCTTGTTTTTAACAGCCATTG
Organism: uncultured Streptococcus sp.; assembly: GCA_963518235.1. Classification (GTDB taxonomy): domain Bacteria; phylum Bacillota; class Bacilli; order Lactobacillales; family Streptococcaceae; genus Streptococcus. The sequence goes on from CAUQIP010000016.1 coordinate 26,926, forward strand.
ATACCCTCCGTTTCTCTACTAATCCACAAATGTTTCTTTTCGTGTCACGGGATCAATATCCACACGGCGACCTGTTTTAAAGTCGATAAACCCTTTTTCAACTTGTTGCGCTTGAAATTGAATCTTCTTTTTCTGTCTCATTGCCATTTTTAGCTTGATATTCATCATCAGTGATTCAATCAATACTACTGATACTACTGTGCCTACTGCGATAATTTGTAAATTGTTCATGTTTTTTATCCTCTTTTTGTGCTATAATATAATCAAATAATTTTGCTAAGACCTTGTCCAGAAGCCTTTTAGTAAAGTTATTATATTTGATTAGAGAGCCATTCTTTGATGGCTCTTTTTGACCATTTCTTACCAGGTAATTCCTTTGGGAACCCCTTCATGTAACGATAATTATCTGAAAATGTGTCATACTTAATTCCTAGAAATTCACATGTAGTGCTCACATCCATCAATTCTGGATAATGGTCGCTATCTTTTTCTATTTCAACCAGCCTTGTGATTGTGTCCTTGATAATGGATTTAATCCATTCAGATAGTGAAAGTAGAACATTGTCCATCTTCTTCCCCTTCCTACCCTTCGTCAAATGAGTTCAATTTCATGATTTTCATCTTTGTATTGGTGCTTGGCTCCCACGTCATCCAGTAAGCAAGAGCAGCTTCTGCAAACTTCTTCGGTAGCAAGTCATAGCGACTGATATTAAAATGATCCTTGAAATCAATCTCAGCTTGTCTAAATACCGACTGAGCAAAAATCTTATCCGCATAAGCTGGGCTATCAATACCACCTAAGCAAGCTACAACCCGAGCCTTGCGCTTCTTCAGGAGCGACTGAGCATAGCTTGGATGAATCGGTTGCTCACTCTTCAGATAGTCAATATCTTCCAGCATGGTCGCCTGTTGCTCACGCAATTTCTTCTGACCAGTAAAGAGAGCGATAAAGGCATCCTCGTCCAAGTCCTCTCGGATAAATCCACCCTGCTTGCGAATAGCTGGCAAAACCTCTGATGTTACCCAGCGCTTGAACTCTTTAGCCTGGGGCAACTTGCTGGATAAGATGAGAGAGTAAAGACCAGATTCGTTGATGATAATAGTATTTTGTGTTCGTCCTAGATTATCGGTGAGTCCGTATTTCACGGAGTCATCTTCATCAACGTGCCGAGAAATTGCGTCCAGAGGTTTAGCGTATCCCAAGATATCCGCTACATCCTTCCCGACAAACCACGGCTCGTCATCAATTGTCAAAGTACGGACTTCCTGTCCGTGAAAATTAAAAATTTCGTTCATAACATTCCTTTCTACGCTCTCTCCTTTTGCTATAATATAAGCAGAAAGGAGGTAAGAACATGAAACAGTTCATCAAAAATTGTTTTGATGAAAGTGATGAGAATGATTCAATCACAATCACTTTCTCAAATGGTGATAAAATTAACTTTTTCCAAGTATATGATGATTGCTCTGACACTGCGAATCATATAGTTCTTGTCGAAGTTGAAACGGATTTTCGACATCTAGTCAATCTTGATTATGTAGTACACATTCGTTCAAATGCGTAATCTTTCAACACCTAATGGTCATGATTAGGTGTTTTTTGTTGCATAGCACGTTTTCTGATAGCTTTCCCCAAACAATCAGCTAGTTGAATCATGTTTGGAATCTTGCTTCCCTTGATGGAAGCAATAGCCCCTAAAGCTTCATAATAGGTTTCTGTATGTGCCAAAACATCGTCTACCATATTTTCAAAATGTTTCTCAACGATTTCTTTGATGACATCATTATCCTGTCTTACATTGTTCATCTTCCCCTATTCCTTTCTATAAATTGTAGAGTTTGTGGATTACTCCTGTGCCTTCTTCAAAATCATTGAGTAAATATTACGCTGTTTTTCGAGAATATCTGGATTTTCATTTAAAAATTTAGCAATTTTCAAAGTTCTGTCAAAGTTCAAAATGAATTTTATTTTTTGATCTTTGGTATACCCTTCCACCATCGGACCAAATGAATTATTTATACTAGCTAGTATTTCTTCATCCATAACTACTTTTGCTGATAATAAATCAATGCTCATATTCCTACTCCAGCACCTTACTGCCGACTACCAACCGTTTAACGACAACATCCATCTCCTTAAATTCGGCATTCTCTGCACAGTATCGGACGCTCTCGCTGATAATGTGACAAATGGATACTCCGTACTCGTTCGCCAGCTCTGTAGCAATATCCCAGGCATCTTTGTCAATCCGTGTTACTTTTTGCGCTGCGTTGTTCATAACATTCCTTTCCTTACTTTCCCCAGTGTTAAAATAGTTTCCCAAACATCTAGTCCCTCAAGACTATCGATCATCATCTGACTAAGTTGGTGATTTTTCTTCTGCCAATTCAGTATTATTTTTGCTTGCATGTATGGACCTCTCAGTGATTTCTCCAAGGATTCTCAATTCCTAGAACATCTGTGACTTTTTCTTTCACATAATCACTTCCTTTGCCATATTTCAGTAGCTCTGAAATAACTGATGATGCTACAGGTACTTGTTTTGCCAATTCGGCTTGAGTCATATCCAACTCAATCAAACGAGTTTTGATTTTAGCCTTGATTATCTTTAGTTCTTTACTCATATTCTTCCTTTCTATTGTTCTCCCCTTTTTGCTATAATAAAAGCAGAAAGGGGGTGATTTTAATGGATTTTCTAACTAATGATGCAAAATTTCTACTAACTTCCATGTACGCAGAATATTTAACAAGACGCAAGGATGAAGTTTCTAAAAAGCAAGCAAGAAACTTCCAAAGCATAAATTATCTAAAAAATAACATTATGCCTGAATGGTCTGAAGAAGATATTTTAGATACATGTTATGAATTAGACAAATATGGATATATCACTGGCACCAAAGCTGATAACACTTTCTACAACCTGTCTCTAACAACCGAAGCAATCGCTGAACTTGAAAATCAGTTCAGAGAACCAACTCTTAAAGAACGGATAGAAAATGTCTTAGACGTTGCAGCAAAAATTAAATCTGTTATCCCTTTTGTTTAACCCTATCAGCCAGTGCTTTTCTTTTTAAACCATTAAGACCAAAAGGGGCTTCTTTGATATCCAAGCAGGTTTTTTCTATTTCTTCAGCTTGTTCAAGAAGGAGCTTTCTGTCTTCATTTCTTGCCTTGAGTTCTACATCTATAGACTCAAGGCTTTTGGCTATACGTTCAAGAATTTCTTCCAACATCTCTTCCTCTCCTTTCTTTTTAAAAAATTATCTAAAAAGTTAGCGAACTACTTGACAAATTCTAAAACTAGTTTTAGAATAAAGACATAGAGAAAAGACCTACTAAAGTAAGTTTTACCTATAGAAAACGGACGCCAATCAGTTTTGTAAGGCTTTATTTTTTAGTTGTCTAGTTCGCTAACTCTTTAGCTTACGAATACTATTTTAAAACTAGTTTTAGAATTTGTCAACAGTTTTTATAATTAATTTTAAAATATTTTTTTCGTAGTGCTTAGAAAGGTTGATAAAACAATGTTCTTAGCATTCGATAGAATCAAAGAATTGGCTGATAAACAGAAAATTTCTTTAAACATTTTAGAAGAAAAATTAGGATACAGCACAAATTATCTTTATAGTCTGAAAAAAGGTAACCCAAAATCTGATAGATTACAAGAAATAGCAGATTATTTTGGTGTTAGTACAGACTACTTACTAGGCCGTACTGAAAATCCTAATCTTGCCGATGATACAAAAGAATACATATGGCAGGGCAAAGTTCTCAATGTTGAAGAAATGGCATCTAATGTCATGATGTTTGGTGGCCGAGAATTAACAGATGAAAAGAAGAAAATCATCCAGTCTATCATTGAAGGTTATCTCAAAGAAGCTGGTGATTAGAGGTACTGCTTAGTGACCGAAAAAGAAATTATAAGTCATTTTCAGGTTCGCATTGTCGATTTTGACAGTGAGCTAATACCTGATGAACTTGGATTTTACGAAAAAGAAACCAACACAGCTTTCTTGTCTAACAAACTCAGCAAAAAAGAGAGAGTTAAGGTACTATTGCATGAACTCGGCCACAAGGACCACACACGCTCAGAGTACCAGAACGCTCGCCTACGCTGTGAAAACGAAGCTGATAGGAATATGATCCATCATCTCGTAAAAGACGCACTAGAAAGCTTAGACGACCCCACAGAGTTTGATTACCTCAAATTCATGTCCTACTACAATCTAAAAACCGTAACAAATGAAATCATGGTTAAAGAGGAATACTTAGCATTAGTAAATTAAAAAAGGAGAATATCCATGAAAAAACTACTAACTACAACAACTATCTTACTTTCTGCTACTGTTTTAGTAGCATGTTCTAATAATCAGTCAACTTCAAAAGATAATACTGAGCAACCTAAAACGGAGCAAAAAAACACTACTTCAACAGATACAAAAGCCAAAGTAGATAACAGCAAATATGATGAATTAATCTCTGAAATCAAATCAAAATTAGATCCTGAATCAACTGGAGCAATAAGCGTAAAAATTCAAAATAATGTAATCGATTCAGACTCATCTGAACCACATGATACTATCATGATTTTGATAACTGGAACGGCTAAAGATAAGGCCAAAGAAGCTCTAGGTGCAGTCCAGTCAAATTCCGCTACTACTGACCAGAAAAATGCAATCACTTTGCTTCGTATGTCTATTTCTGAATTTGCTAAAAAGCTACCCGACGAGAATGCTACTCTTTCCCTCGGTTACGAAAAATCTGCTGACCAATACGACCTAATCGCTAAATCTTCAAAACAGAAAGATATTATTCCTGTTGGCGAAATCATCGTAGAATAAAAAAAGCCCCACAATCGCCCTCGCCAAAGTTTGATTGTGAAGCTTATCCTGTATAAAAATCAGCCATTAAAAAGGCCTCTTTTCTATACCCTATTTTACACCATGAAAGGGGTGATGTCAATATTCTCAATGTTTAGACCTTGTCCAGAAGCCGATAAACAAGGAGAATACAATGAAATATAATAAAACAAAATACCCAAATATCTATTACTATGAGACTGCTAAAGGCAAGCGTTACTATGTTAGACGTTCTTTTTTCTTCCGAGGTAAAAAAAGAGAAAAAAGTAAAAGTGGTTTCACAACTCTCCCTCAAGCTCGTGCAGCCTTGGTAGAGCTTGAGCAACAAATCCAAGAACAAGAATTAGGTATCAATACTAATCTGACTCTCGATCAGTATTGGGATATTTATTCTGAAAAGAGATTATCAACAGGGCGCTGGAATGACACTTCCTACTACCTCAATGATAACCTCTATAAGAACCATATCAAATCAAAGTTTGGTTCTGTCCTGCTTAAAAACCTGGATAGAAATGAGTATGAACTCTTTATCGCTGAAAAGTTGCATAACCATACCAGATACACTGTCCAAACCCTCAATTCCAGCTTCATGGCATTGCTGAATGATGCCGTCAAAAATGGGAATCTGCTCTCAAATCGCTTGAAAGGTGTCTTTATTGGTCAGAGTGATATTCCTGCAGCTAACAAGAAAGTGACTCTCAAAGAGTTTAAGACTTGGATAGCAAAGGCAGAAGAGATTATGCCAAAACAATTCTACGCTCTGACCTATCTTACCATTTTTGGATTGAGAAGAGGAGAAGTCTTTGGTTTGCGTCCAATGGACATCACTCAGAACGACAGCGGACGGGCTATACTGCATCTTAGAGACAGCCGAAGCAACCAGACCTTGAAAGGGAAAGGAGGGCTTAAAACGAAGGATTCAGAGCGATATGTCTGCCTTGATGATATCGGAACAGACCTTATCTATTATCTGATAGCTGAAGCTTCTAAGATTAAGCGAAAGTTAGGAATTATCAAGGAACAGCACAAGGATTATATAACTATCAACGAGAAAGGTGGTCTCATCAATCCAAACCAGCTAAATAGAAACTTCAATCTAGTGAATGAAGCGACAGGATTGCATGTAACACCTCACATGATGCGCCACTTCTTCACAACTCAAAGCATTATTGCAGGGGTTCCACTTGAACAATTAAGCCAGGCACTGGGGCATACAAAGGTTTATATGACCGATCGTTATAACCAAGTTGAGGACGAACTTGCTGAAGCGACAACAGACCTATTTCTTAGTCATATTCGCTAAAAAGTCCCCGCCAATTCCCCGACCAAAATCCGAAAAATACCGAAAAATATCGAAAAATTATTTTTAGAATAGTCCCAAAAAGCCTGAAATAGAGCCAAAAAACTCCACCTGATTGGGTGGAGTTAAGGGAGATTATTATGAAAAAGAAAAGTTTAGGATATTTGTTACAACAAGTTAGGAGGTCTTCTTGTAACTGTCTATAGTATACCCGACCTATCTTAAACAAATCTTAAAAATCTCTTAGGACCAAACACTTTCTAAAATATTTGTTTGTTCACGACCAGGACCTACTGAGAAAGTAGAAATACGAACGCCAACCAATTCACTCACACGACGAACGTAGTTACGCGCATTCTCAGGAAGATCTTCCAAATTACGAACTCCGGTAATATCTTCTGACCAACCTGGCAACTCTTCATAGATAGGCTTGCAACGTTTCAATTGCTCAAGACTAGCTGGATAGTAGTCAATACGTTGACCATCAAGATCATAGGCCACACAGATTTTCACTGTATCTAAACCACTCAAAACATCAATAGAGTTCAATGAAAGGTTAGTAATACCAGAAACACGACGGCTATGACGCATCACAACTGAGTCAAACCAACCTACACGACGTGGACGACCAGTTGTTGTACCATATTCATGACCGACTTCACGGATACGTTCTCCCACTTCATCAAATAACTCAGTTGGGAAAGGACCGTCTCCTACACGACTGGTATAGGCTTTACATACACCAACAACCTTGTCAATCTTACTTGGACCGACACCTGAACCAATTGTCACCCCACCAGCTACAGGGTTTGATGACGTAACAAATGGATAAGTACCTTGGTCAATATCTAGCATAACACCTTGTGCACCTTCAAAAAGCACACGTTTACCATTATCAAGCGCATCGTTCAAGATAACAGATGTATCTGTTACATATTTTTTGATTTGTTGACCATATTCGTAATACTCTTCAAAAATATCATTGAAATCAATCGCTTTACTGTCATACAATTTTTCAAAAAGACGATTCTTCTCAGCAAGGTTACGTTCTAAACGCTCACGGAAAATATCTTTATCCAAAAGATCTGCGATACGAATCCCAACACGAGCAGCCTTGTCCATATAAGCTGGACCAATTCCCTTGATTGTAGTACCAATCTTATTGTCGCCCTTAGCTTCTTCTTGCAAGCGATCCAACTCGATATGATAAGGCAAGATAACATGCGCGCGATCAGAAATACGCAAATTATCAGTTGTTACACCTTCCTCATGAAGATAACTCAACTCTTTCACAAGAGATTTAGGATTTACAACCATACCATTTCCAATAACAGAGATTTTTTCAGGGAAGAAAATCCCAGATGGAATCAAGTGCAACTTAAATTTTTTACCATCAATCACAATCGTGTGCCCTGCATTATCACCACCTTGGTAACGTGCAATCACTTCTGCATTCGCTGAAAGGAAATCTGTAATCTTCCCTTTACCTTCATCACCCCACTGGGTACCTACAACAACAACTGAAGTCATAATCTTGTCTGAGCCCTCAGGCTCTTCCTTTCTCACATACATGGCAGGACTCTCACCTGCAATTATATCTTACAATTTATTATAAGAAAAAATCGCCTTTTTATCAAGAAGAAACAATAGAAAGATTTGCTATTTCCAACTATTAAAAAATGTTTTAGAAAAAATTTCGGCTATTTATCATTGTTTTCCCACAAAAAGTTAAATTTGTTCGGAAATTAACCTATACTGTCTCAACAAGCAACAAAACCTTGTTTCATTATCAATTTTTCAAGATACAAACGATAAGCAACACGATAATGGTAGACAATAAAATCCCTACGACACCCAATGCTATATCGGAAAAGATAATAAATCAAAAATTTAAAATGAAAATCTTCCCACTCCCAACTATCACCAAAGAAAGTAGCATACTCTTCTTCGATACTTTTATAGAAATCTGTCATCTGATCATAAATACTTTGTAGCATAAATATATACTCCTTTTCTTTTTATGACCTTATTCTAACAAAAAATTTTACACATTCACTATCAATTCCTGAATTGTTAAAATACCAACCTCAACAAGATAAAAAATAGGAAAAGTTGACAGAATAGGAACAAATTTACTAACTAAATTAGACTATTAAAGACCTTATTAACTGTGTTAAATACTAAAAGAGACTGAGGTAAAAATCTTAAAATCATGACCACCCGTCAAACGGGTGGTTTGTCCCAGAGCTATAAGCCCAAATTACCAGCCAGCGCCTAAAGACGCTGGCTTTCACGTTGTTCAAGCCTTATTGCTCTTGACTCGTCACTTGCCTCTTAAAGAGGCTTTAGTATTACTTACCACTATCCCTAAAGGGATCCTCATACTCTTTTACACTTAATTTATCTAGTGCTATATCATGCTTTACTCGTTCTCAAATTTTCATACTCGTGAAGAAATCATCCACTGGATAATTTCTTTAATCTTGAATATATTTCTTAATTGTGGCTTCATTAAGCTCTACTGTACTTACATAATAACCTTCCGTCTAGAAATGTCGATTTTCAAACTTGTACTTGAGGTTGGCGTATTTGTCAAACATTATGAGAGCACTCTTACCCTTTAAATCCCCCATGAAACTCGAAACACTTATCCTTGATGGAATACTTACTAACATATCTACATAATCTGGCATTAAGTGACCCTCGATAATTTCAACTCCTTTATAACTACACAAACGATGAAATATTTCGCCTAAACTACTTCGATATTGATTATAGATGACTTTTCGTCTATACTTAGGGGTGAACACAATGTGATAGAACAGTGCCACTTTGTGTGCGATAAACTATGAGCCTTTTGTGCCATATTTTTCTCCTTTCGCTTTACAATTGGCTTGAACACCTTTATTGTATCGCGTTTGGAGTTTTTGGGGTATAACCTTCGACGCGCACCCGCATAGCGGGTGGTTTTTTTGTCTCGCACCTAACGGAGCGAGACGGACTGAAAGTCATATAATAAAAAAACGCATAGTATGCGTTTTATTGCGAGAGGATTTACTTCATTTTCTGCGGAAATTGTCTTTTCCCTAACCTCTTCTCAATCTTAGCTTTTCTTCACCCCACTATAGAGGACTGAATCTAGAATAGTACGTAACGATTACTAAAACATTTCTAGGCATTAATTTGACTTTCCTAATCGATTTGTTCACATCTTATTTCAATCTACTATACAATTGAGAAAGAAGCCTATTTGTCTCGCACTTAATGGAGCCAAAGGGACTAATAGTTATATAATAAAAAAGGGAGCACAGTTATGTTCCCTTTCATCTATACTCCGCCAGTAGGACTCGAACCTACGACATCATGATTAACAGTCATGCGCTACTACCAACTGAGCTATGGCGGAATAAAGCTAAGCGACTTCCATATCTCACAGGGGGCAACCCCCAACTACTTCCGGCG